>CAIMNN010000282.1 GCA_903842845.1 uncultured Acidobacteriaceae bacterium
CAGTGCGCTGTGAGACTGCGCCGCATCCGCCTCCCCAAGCGACTCCAAGCGCTCGGTCAGCACTTCAACCTGCTTCTCCAACGCTGAAAGCGCCAACGCTCGCTTCGCAACCAGCACAAGGTCCTCACGCTTGAACGGCTTCTGAAGATAATCAAACGCCCCGTTGCGCATCGCCAGTACAGCACTCTCAACCGAGCCAAACGCCGTCAGAAAAACAATCGGCACCTGCGGATTCGCCTCGTGCAGTCTCGAGAAAACCTCTTCACCGCTCATCCCCGGCATGCGCATATCAAGCAGCACCAGGTCCGGCGGATACTGCAACGCCTCCGCCAATCCCTTCACCGGGTCAGTGAACACAGAAACGCTCGTGCCCGGCAGGCGCAACATCCGCTGGATATTTTCACCCAGTGCTGGCTCGTCGTCGATAACGATTATCCGGCTCACTCTTGTGCGCCCCCTTGAAACCAATGATACTGGTACGCTTCGGTGTAGCGCGTCGCCGGCAACTCCAGCACAAAGCACGCCCCGCCGCCACTCCGCTTCTCATAGCGCACCTTGGCGTCGTACATATCAAGCAGGCTCGCCGCCAAGAACAATCCAAGCCCCAGGTGTTCCCTACCTTGGCTCGACGAAACAAACGGCTCAAATAGATGTTCCTGCACCGCCTCGGGCACACCCGGCCCATTGTCCTCCACCCGCAACACAACCTTCGAGCCAACCGTCCTGTAGTTCTCCAGGATGACCTGCACCAACCCATTCTCCTGCCCCTGCATCGCATTGAGCGCGTTCAGCACCAAGCCGCGCAACACTTCGGAGAGCACATGGTCGGGCAGATCGACCAGCGGCACATCAGCGCTCACCATTTGCAACTCAACACCCGCTACATCCGCCTTCGGCCTCATCTTGTGCACGATATCAGCAACTATCATCGCCGGTTGGCAAGGCTCATATCCCTCGCTCGACCGCTCCTGCCTTAGCGCCTGCAACAGCGTCTTCGCAATCCGCGCCATGTAGCGCGTCTCCTTGAGCATCTCCTCCAGGTCCGCGTGCAGCGCCGCGTCTTCCTTGCGCTCATCGAGCAGCACCTCAATGCGGCCTTCCACGATTGCCAACGGATTGTTGAACTCGTGCATGAACCCGGCCGTGAACTGCCCCAACACAGCCAGCTGATTGGTCAACTTTGACGCGCGGTCCGCAGCCTGCAACTCATCCCGCAACCGCGCCGAACGAAAACGGACCTCGTCCATGCCCAGCTTCATCTGGGCCATTTTTTCTTCAGCGTCAATTTTTTTCTGGTTCACTTCTCTTATATGTTTACGGAGCGCCCACACAGCAGGCAGTGGCGCAAGCGCAAGCACAACCACGGCAATCGCCCAGTACAGCAGTTCGGAGCCTGTACCAATGTATGTGTATAAGAGCATGAGAGGAAGAAAGCACAGCCCACTTAAGTACCATGCCCAGTTCGGCTGGCTGCCCGTGTGGCCCGAATTCTGTTTCTCACTCTGCGCCAATGCGTTTACTCCGCGGCGTTGCAGACGGGTTCGCCCATCCGCATCAAGCCCTCTCGAGGAGTCTATCGTCAGCGGGCCCATCATAGAAATAGCTTTCAGTCATAGCCGCATCATCGCGGCAATTGCCCCATGCGCGCGCGCAACTTCTCAACAAATACAAACTCACCAAGCGAGAGCACCTCACCATCCGTCAGATATTCATGCCCCGGCATATCCGTGCCAACAACGCCGAACTTGATGATACGCGCGAGATCAAGCCGTAGTTGCGGCTCCGGCCCATTGAGGTTTAGATGCAGTAGCCGCATGGCCGAAAGATCCGGCGGCAACCGCTTGAATCCCGAGTACCACCGCGCCTGCCCGCCTGCATCGTGACAGGTCGCGCAGTGCTTGGCAAACAAAAGCCGCCCCTCATCTTGCGAGTGATGCTCCTCCGCCGCAGGCTTCCAATTATCGCGCATCGCTTTGCGCTCCTCTGCCGCGCCCATCGACTGCAATGAATCGAGATAAGCGATCAAGTCCTCGCCGCGTCCATCCCGAAAAAGATACTTGTACTGCGGCATCGGCGACTCGTAACTGACCTTGCGCGGGTCAAGAAAATGTATGCGCAACCACTGCTGTGAGCGACGCAATCCAACATTTGTCAGATCCGGCCCTTGCCTGCGGTTGCCTATCAGCGGCGGCTGCTCGCGCCGCACAGCCGCAACATCGCTCGGCGCTCCCCAGTACTCCGTGTCATAGCTCTCCGCACGCAAATATTGCGAGTGGCAATTAATGCAACCCTCATTGATATAGATCTGATGTCCGCGCTCAATCGCCGTCTGCGCCACTGCGGGTGCCGCATGCCCCGATGACACGTGATAAAGAATCCCCGCGATGCTCAACACTCCTATCACTGCGACGATCTGAATTCGCACTCCACGCCCTGTCTGCATCAACAATGGCAGCGACGCAAGCCCCGCAGCGCCAGCGATAAACTGCCACGGAACCGTGTGTAGATTCTGAGCCATGCCAATGCCCATCGCGGAGCCAACCCATCCAGCAATCGAGTAAAGCCAGCCCGCCTCTCGCGCCCGTTGTGCAACACTCTTCGCCGGCGACAAAAAAGACGGATACGCAACCAGCGCAACCGAATAGAGCGACACGCCCACCGGATATAGCACCGCGGATATCTGTATCGTCCCCGCAGACGAAAGCAGAAAACACGCCGACGCCAGCAACAGCAACGCAAGCCCAAGCGTGAACGTCAGTCTCCGCCGCATCAACAGCAGCACAGCCCCAAGCGCCGCAGTCAGATGGATCAGCGCATTGCGATACAAACTGACATCGCCGCTCCACGTGCCGGCCTTCAACACCTCGGAGTTTTGAATAATGTAAAACGCCGCCGAGTCAAACCATATCAGCGTCGTAAAAAACAGCAGCACCCAACCAAAGCTGATTTCGCTCTTTGCCGGCTGCACCAACTCCGCGTCTTCAACATTGGCAAACGCCAGCGGCACGGCCAGCAACGTGACGACCGCCGAAACCAGCGCTATCTGCTGCGGCGTCGCAGTAAACAGCACCGGCATGTTGCAGACAAAATATCCCAGTCCCGTTCCGAGTCCAATCTTAAGCAGCGCATGGCGTCTTCCTATCCAGCGCGGCAGATACGTCACCAGCGTGACCGTCAGCAGTCCGAGCGATAGCCCTATCAACAGCGACACCGCACACGCCGCTGCAAAGTTCAACTCCATGCGCGCCAGGAACGCCGCAACCACGCAGCCAAGTTGCCCGCCCTGCAAACGGCAGCGCGGGCACTTCACAATTTGCAATCGCGGAGTCAGCAGGCTCGCAATAATGCCACCCAGAGCCATCAATCCCAGCACCGGCTTCAACGCTTCGCCCTGAAAGCCCAGTTCGCCAAGCCGCTGCAAAAATCCAAACTGCGCAAAGATGAGGAAGTATATATAGGTTGCCGCAATCAGACCGGTCCCCTGCCAGCCTGCGAACGGATTCGCGCTTGCGCCTTCGTTGTTTGTCCGGCTACTCAACATCTTTCAGCCAACGCCTCCACAGGCCGGTCCACTGCATCAGCGCAAAACATCCGTCAGTGGCCGCAACTTCAAGCCACTGCCACGGCAACTCGCCGGTGCTGAACTTCCAAACAATAAACGCGGCAATCAATGTGCGTGCCATCGCGCTGATGCGCCACTGCATTCTCCACACAGCAAGCGCGCCGACAGTTTGTCCGCGCTCCATCAAAGGAAAAAAATAACTGAGCCCCACAGCAAGAACAAACGCACCGATGTAACTCAACCACACCAGATTCGAGTTCGCTGCATCAATGCCCATCAAGTGCAGCGTCATCGCCGGCATCAACACAAGCGCAACACCCGTCGCCGAGTCGCAAAGCCCCGCTGCAACTTGATAGATGCGCAACCATATATATAAACGTGATCTCATGCCGTCTTCTCCTGATATCTCTCTGCGCCTGCTCGTGGCACAAACGCGATAAACCAATCCGCCGACGCAATCGTCATAGCCACACCGGATAGCAGTCGCAACGCAAAAAGAATATTTCGCAACATCCCGGGCACAAAACTGAACTCCGGCCTCGTGCCTTCAATCCATCCCGAGACAAGCATGAACACAATGTACGCCGCAGTCCCGATGTGCCACATCCAAAACATAATAGGCCGATTCAGCCACTCCGCCTTCTCGCCCTCGCCAAGCATCAGCACTACAAGCAGCACCAACAAACTTGTCGTAAACCCCGCCATCGCCATCAGCGAGTGTGCAACCAACCCGTCAGTAAATTTGTAATGGTCCAGCACACCTGGCAGATACTGCACCAGCCCGACAACAACCAGCAGCGCCCACCACACCATCGTCGCCTGCCGCCAGCGCGTTGCATTCGCGGGCCACTCAAATGCGCGAAAGTACATAAAAACCAGCGGAACCCAAATCACCAGCGATACAAAACTCAAATATTGGATCGGCAGATGATGGCTCGCATCCGCGCGCCCAAGCGATGCGCAGTAAATGCCATGCGCAACCAGCAACACCCAGCTCACGCCAAACCAGACACTCTTCTTTCGCTTCAGCAATCCCAGCGGCAGCAACAGCAGTATCAGCACAATTCCAAGTGACGATTCCAACTGGCTCGCACCCGTCGGCCCGCCCGTGCTCGGATTGAACGGCGGATACACCGTCGGGCTCGACGCGAAGTAAAGCACATAAGGCACTGGCAGCAAAACAAGCAGGCCGATTGCCTTGGCCACACTCGCAACCATCGCCCCCGCTTCTCGCTTCCAAACCTGCACCGCCACCGCCGCGGCAATTACAAACCACAAAAAGAAGATCGTCAGCGGAAAATACACGCGCGCATATCCGCTCCAATCAAGGAACAACTTTCCGCTCGACCCGCCATGCAGCCACGTCACTCCGCCAATCAACAACGCCAGAGACCACATCCACACCGCAGCCTTCGCCAAACTCGCCGAGCCGCTGCGTTCCACATCATATATATAGAAGAGCCACGCCACCAGCGGCAGACTCGTCCATCCATAAAGCTGCCAGTTCAGGTGCACTATCACCCAGCGGCCGTAGCTCCATTCACCCAGCCACTTGCCTGCATCGGGGAACAGCAACAGCGCAGCCAGCAACACGCCTATCAAATTCGCAGCGAGGAGCCAGAAGAATCCATGCAGGCCCGCAAACTCGATCAGCTCCGCGCCTCCAGATCGTTCCGCGCCGCTAGACATACAAGCGCCCCTCATGCATCTCGCTCAGCCGTCTGCATTTCGCGGCTAGTGCGCGGTCATGGGTCGCCATCACCAGCGTGATCCCCTCCGTCGCAACCAGTTCCATCAGTAGCTCAAAAACTTGCGCGCTCGTCTTCTCGTCCAGCGAACCCGTCGGCTCATCGGCCAACAACAGCGCCGGCCTGTTCATCAACGCGCGGCAAAGAGCAGTCCGCTGCCGCTCGCCGCCTGAAAGTTTCTGTATCTTCTGCGCCCGGCGATGGATCAACCCCGTGCGCCCGGCCAATTGCTCAAAGCGTACCAGCGCGTCACGCCGTGAGATCCCCGCCGCAATCGATGGGATCAAGCAATTTTCTTCGAGCGTCAGGTCTGGTAACAGGTTGTGCAATTGAAAAACAAATCCCACTTCGTGCCGCAACGCATTGCGTCTCTCGCTGCTCCTCTTCAACTCTCTTCCATTGAGCAGCACACGCCCGCGCGTCGGCTCGTCCAGTGAACCCAACAGATGCAGCAGCGTGCTCTTGCCGCAACCCGACGGCCCGCACAGCGCCACCGTCTCACCCGCATCCACGCTCAGGTCAACGCCGTTGAGCACCGGTATCGCGCCAGCCTCATAACTCTTCCAAAGATTCTCACCCTGGATCAGCGGCGTCTTCGCATTCTGTGTCGCAACTTTACTCAAAGCGCAGCGCCTCCACTGGCCGGACACGCATCGCATAACCGGCAGGATACAGCGCGCCCAATACTCCGGTAACGCACGTGACAAACAAAATTATCGCAATGATCGGCGCATCCACCGTCGCGTCAACATATCCATGCAACGCAGGTGTGTGCTTCAGCGCGAAGATCGCCACAAAGCCAATTAACAGCCCAACCACCGCACCTACCATCGCAACCAACGCCGCTTCACCCAATATCACCGCGGCTATCTGCGAGTTCGAAAATCCATTCACCCGCAAGATTGCTATCTCGCGGATACGCGTAAACACCGACATGATCATCGTGTTCGCAATGCCCAGTCCGCCCAATAACATTCCGCACGCGCCCACAGCCCACGCCGTCGCTTTCAGAATTTTGAATTGCGAGTAGCTCCGGTTGAACTCCTCGTCCTCAAGCGCAATCAATTCCGGGTACGCCGCCTTCACACGCTCCTTGAACGCGCCGTGCTGATTTTTGTCGTTGAGCTTGATCGTCATTACCGACGCGATTCCCTGCTTGTGAAAAAATTCCTGCGCTTCCGTCAGCGGCATAAAAACGCCGCCGTCCTCAAAACCGTTCCGCGTCCGCAGCACTCCCGTCACGTGGAACTTCCCGTGGCCTATCGCAACCTCTTCGCCGGTCTGCGCGTTCAAAAACTCCGCGGCGCGCTCGCCGAGCACAATGCTGTCAGTCGTGTTGAACTTCTCCGCGCTACCCGACAGCCACGTCGCCTGCTTCAGCCGCGCATCATCCGAGTCAATTCCGAAACACGTAATAAGTGGGTGCCCAGCGCTCGAAACAATTCCAAAAAGAACAGGGTTGGCCTTCTTCACCATCGGCCACGTCGAAATATCTTTCACCGCCTGGTCGGGAACGCTGCTGAAGAAAAGGTCTGATATGTTTTTTTCGAAGACAACCATCTCACTGCCCGCTGACAACAGGCTCGAGAACATCCCCACCGCACCTTGCAGTATCGTAACCACCGTAAGCATCGCCGCCACGCTGAACGCGATCCCGGCCAGTGTGATAAAGGTGCGAATACGATGACGACGCAAGTTCGTGTAGATCAACTTCAAAAAGATCATGACGCGCGCGCCAATTGCTCGTCAGTAAGGATGGCCGTCTCGCGCAGGAACTGCGCGCGAACCGCACCGAGAAATCCCCAATTCCCCTGAGCATCAAGCTTCATGATCGTATTGTCGCTCAGTCGCATCAGTTGATGCACGCGCTCAAAGGCCGCGTCCACGCCGATTGCCAGCGCAAGGTTCGGCCTGTGCAGTAATGCGTCGCGTGCCGGCGTCTTCCCTGTCTGCGCACTGCTGTACAAAACATCCTTCAGGTCGTCAAGCGTCTGGTAGGCAAGCCCCCAGAAGATCGCCAACCGGTCCAGCAACTGCACCGTCCGCGCCCCAGCGCCGCCCAGCATCGCAGGCAGCACCAGCGAGATGCGTATCAACGTGACGGTCTTCCCCATCGCTATCTCTTGCGGCGTCGTGGCCCGTTGAAAATTCATTCCATAATGCAGGTCCAGGCTCTGCCCGTTCAACACACCCGCAACCCCGAGCTGCACTTCAAGATAATCAAGCGCCTGCCGCTGTATCCCCTCATCCAGCCCGGCCGCCGCTCTCCACACCAAACCATATGCACGGTTGATCAGTCCCAACGCAGCCAGCACCGTCGCCGGTTCGCCATGTACACGATGCGCACAAGGCGCATTGCGCCGCGTCGCTGCATCGTCCATGCAAGGCAGATCGTCGAACAATAGCGACGCCGTATGAAAATATTCAATTCCAATCGCCAACTGATGCGCCCGCGCTTCCTCAACGCCGCAGCTCTGCGCAACTTTCGCGGCAAGCAGCGCGCGCACCATGCTACCCGGGTGCGCTAGCGTATCTTCCAGCGCTCCACCCAAATGCGGTTCCAGACCCGCGCCCAGTGGCATGCTGCGCATATACTCCTGCTGCAACTGCTCCTTGAGCCTCTTCGTGGTCTCACTGATGAGCATTCGCTTAAGCTCCTCTAGATGGTTATGGGTTGTTAGACGCCGTACAAGAAAGAAAAGATACGATGCATATCGCATCTGAATAAATTTGAACACATGTCAATTCGCAAAGATGACCGCAGTATGACAATTGTCTATCAACACCTCTCGCTGAATTCCCAGCTTTATGAATCACTGATAAAAATTCCTCTTTTCGTTTGCAGATATCAACTCAATATGACATTCCGTTCATATTGCCGCTTCCCGATTGACGAAAATAGAATCAGCAACGTCTCATAGCTATTGCCTTCTTCGATCTCAACCTTCACTCTCAACCAAGGAGATCTTTGTGAACTGGAAACATTCATTGCCGTACTTAACTCTCTTCGCACTTCTCGCCTTCTCCCTCCCTGCCGCGAACGCGCAGGAGCACTACCGTCTCGACCCCGCAGCCAGTCAGGTTCACTTCTCGCTTGAAGCAACCGGCCACGCCGTCGAGGGCACATTCAACATCAGCAGCGGCGACATTACATTCAACACATCCAACGGAACCTTGAGCGGCAAGATCGCCGTCGATGCAGCCAGCGGCAACAGCAACAACAAATCCCGCGACAAAAAAATGAACGCCGACCAGCTCAAGGTCAGCGACTTCCCTCTCATCTCCTTCGCCCCGGCCAAATACACAGGCACACTCAACGCCACCGGCGACTCAACTATCCAGGTCGAAGGCTCGTTCACGCTCATCGGCCAGGAGCACGCGCTCTCCGTCCCCATGACCGTCCATCGCGACGGCAACAAGTGCACAGCCACCGGCACCTTCGCCGTCCCCTTCATCAGCTGGGGCGTCAAAGACCCGAGCATCATGTTCGCCAAGGTCGGCAAGGAAGTGAAGATTGAACTCAAGCTCACCGGAACCACCGGACAATAACCCGAACCCGGCGGGGTGGCTGCACGAGCCTACCCCGCCTCAATACAATACAGATATGCGCCTGCTAGTCATTGAAGATGATGCAGCCAATCAGCGGTTTCTGGAGTATTCACTCGGGCAGAACGGCTACGAGGTGGATATTGCCCCAACTGCACAGGCTGCTGAAAAGCTCGCCATCAACGGCCAACACGCCGCCATCATTCTCGATCTCGGTCTTCCCGACGAGGACGGGCTTGCACTCATCACGCGCCTCAAGCAAAAAGGTGTGCGCGCGCCGGTGCTCATCCTCTCCGCACGCCGCACTCTCGACGAACGCGTCCGCGGTCTCGAGCTCGGCGGCGACGACTACCTCACCAAGCCCTACGCTTTGCCTGAGCTCCTCGCACGCCTGCGCAATCTTCTGCGCCGCAACGCTCCCGTCACCGGCACGCAGACCACTCTGCAAGTCCAGGACATTCAGCTCGACCTCTTGCGACGCGAAGCCCGCCGCGGTGAAGAACTCCTCCAACTCACAACTCAGGAGTTCGCGCTCCTCGAGTACCTCTGCCGCAACGCCGGTCGCATCGTCAGCCGCTCCATGATTCTCGACCAGGTCTGGGGCATGCGCATCGAGCCCGACACCAACGTCGTCGACGTGCAGATCTACCGCCTGCGCGGAAAGATCGAGAAGCGCAACGCGCCTCCGCTCATCCGCACAATCCGGGGGGTCGGTTATGTACTCCGCGACAAATAAGCCCGGCTTCCGCACCGCTGCCTGGCGCATCTCCCTCTGGGGAACACTCGCCTTCGCAGCAGGCGCGCTCGTCGTCTTCATCTTCCTTGACCATTACGTCTCCAACGAAATTCAAAGCCGCAGCGACGCATGGCTCTCCGGCGAGATCGACGTGCTCAGCGATGTCGCAAAGCAAACCCCGCAAGACGCGCTTCACGACCGCATCGTCGACGAAGTTGCCGAGCTCGCAACCAAGGAAGTGCCCACCGAACAGGTAACAGGTATGGATTGGAACGAAGCCGTATTCTTCCTCCAGACCGATTCAACGCGTCAGGTCAAACTCTGGGTCGGCAAGGGTAGCAGCTCGCCGTACGTGTCAGCCATCATCTCCGGCAATATGGTTCCCGGCAAGCTAGCCGACCTCAAACTCCCCACCTACAAATATCCTTACCGCGTCGTCTGCTTTCAGACCGAGGACGGCAGCAGAAATTATCTCGGCCTCTCCGAGCGCAACGACCAGCGTGTCCTCCTCCGCATGCGCATTTACCTCCTCGGCATCTGCCTGCTCATCGTCGTCCTAGGATTTCTCCTCATCTTTGTCAGCACCAAGGAAATGCTGCGCCGCGTGCAACTCATCACTGAGACCGCATCGCACATCGGTCAGGACGACCTCACCTCGCGCGTCCCAGCAGGCAAACGTCAGGACGAGATCTCGCAACTCTCCGCCACACTCAATCGCATGCTCGACCGCATCCAGGCCACCGTGCAGCAGTTGCACACCATGACCGACTCGCTCTCGCACGATCTCCGCAGCCCCATCATGGCCGTACGCGGAAAAATGGAAACCGCACTGCTCAGCGCTCCCGACGGCGAGTGGACCGAGCCCATGGCCGACGCCCTCGTCCATCTCGACCGCCTCTCAGACCTGCTCACCAAATCGCTTGACGTTGTCGAGGCAAACGCCAACGCGCTGCGCCTCCGCCCCGAGACCGTTCGCCTCGACAAAATGGTCCAGTCCATGATCGACCTCTACGAGCCCGCCTTCGTCGAGCGCGGTTTGCATCTCGACTTCCTCGCCCCCGCGCCCGTCCTCGCAACACTCGATGCCGGGCTCCTCCATCGCATGCTCGCCAACCTCATGGACAACTGCCTTAAGCATCTTCCCGCAGGAACCACCGTCCACATCGCGCTCACCGAGAACGATTCCCAATTCACACTCTCGTTCACTGACGATGGCCCCGGCTTCCCGCCCGAGGTCCTGCCCCACGTCTTTGAAAAGCACGCCAAAGGAATCAACTCGACCGGCAGCGGCCTCGGCCTCGCATTTGTTGAAGCCGTCGTCCGCGCTCATCAAGGTTCGGTCACCGCCTCCAACCAACCCTCCGGAGGCGCAATCATCGAAATAATTTTCCCGCGCAACAACTAGCTAGGCACTCCGCTCCCTGATTCAATACCATCAAGAGAACCATCTCAATCTCGGAGCCCCCGTGCGCAAAGCCATCCTCGTTCTTCTCGTCATCGCGTTAGCCCTGACCGCATCCGCCTTCTCTTCAAAAAAAGCGAAGTACATGCGCTCCGGCAACCCCGCCGACAAGATCGTCCAGCCTATCGCAGGCTTCTCGCTCCAGGGCGGCGGCGACAACGACGAAGCCTTCACTTACCTCTGCAACAAAACCAACGGCGGTGACATCCTCGTCCTCCGCGCTCGCGGCAACGATGAGTACAACACCGACATCCGCAAGCTCTGCCCCTCGGCCAACTCAGTCGCAACGCTCATCCTTCCATCGCGCGCCTCGGCCTCCGACCCGATCGTCACTGAAGCCATCAGCCACGCCGAGTGCATTTTCTTCTCAGGCGGCGACCAGGCAAAGTACATCACTAACTGGAAAAACACACCCGTCCAAATCGAGGTCAACAGAGCCATCGCGCGCGGAGTCCCCATCGGCGGCACCAGCGCAGGCCTCGCCGTCCTCGGTGAGTTTGTCTTCAGCGCGCTCAACGACACGGCAGTCTCGCCCGTCGCGCTCGCCGACCCCTACGATAAAACCGTCACCATCGACCGCGGCTTTCTCACCATCCCGCTCCTTCAATCCGTCATCACCGACACGCACTTCATCAAGCGCGACCGTATGGGCCGCTTGCTCGTCTTCATGGCGCGCATCCTCAAAGAAAATTCCATCCCCACGCTCCATGCCATCGCCGTCGACGAAGACGGCGCACTCACCCTCGACACCGATGGAACCATCCACCTCCTCGGCACCAAAAACGCCTTCATGCTGACCGCGCAATCGCAACCCACTCAATGCACAGTCGGCAAACCGCTCGCCTTCGGCCCCATCAGTGTCTACCGCTTGCAAAGCGGCTCAACCTTCAACGTCAAAACATGGACAGGCACCAACGGCACCGCATACGAACTCCGCGTCGATAACGGCAAACTCATCTCAACCCAACCCAACGGAAATGTCTACTAATACATTGAGGCCGGGCTGCGAAGCGCTTTCTCTCGCTCCATATCGCCCGGCCTCATGCTCATGCAACTAAAATTTCAATTTATTTTTCCGGAACGTACTTCTCCAGCCACTTCAACTCTTCGCGCACCTTGATGTATCCATGCCAGGGATTCTTCGGCAGTCCATGTCCCTCGCCCGGAAACACCACAAACTCGTGCGGAATATTTAGCTTCTCAAGCGCGCGCTCCATCGTCACGCCCTCAAGATAACTGACCCGCACATCCGCGTCGCCCTGCACCAGATGCACCGGCGTCTTCACCTTGTTGAACTGGAACAGCGCAGCCTCCGACTGATAGATTGCGGGGTTCTCCCACGGCGCTCCGCCCAAATACCACGCGTCGTCATAAGTCAGGTCGTCGTTGCCCCAGTTCGCTGCATGCTCCACCGCACCCGCACCCGTAACCGCCGCTTTGAAGCGGTCCGTCTGCGTTATCAGCCAGTTCGTCATGTAGCCGCCATAGCTGTAGCCGCCGATCGTCAACTTCTCCGGGTCCGCGTAACCCTCCTTCACGATCGCATCCACGCCCGACAAAATATCAAGCCCCGGCCCCGACACCAAGTGTGGCGATATCGAAAGCATGATCTCATCGCCGTACCCCGTCGACCCGCGATAGTTCGGCCGGAACACCAGCCATCCATTCGAAGCCGCAAACGTTGCCCAGTCATACCAGTCGGCGCCGAAATAATTTCCGTCCGCATCCTCCGGCCCGCCGTGTATCAGTGTCAGCATGCGCAAATGTTTTGCGTTCAACTTGCCCGGCGGGAAAATGAGTACGCCTTCCATCGCGTGCCCGTCCGTCGACGTCCATTTGAACGCCTTCCACTCCGGCTGCGCACGCTCAGCAAACACAGGATTCAATTTCGTCAGCTGCGTCGTCTTCTCCGTCAAGTGCAGCGCATCCGCCGCAAGCACCGCCTGCCACGGATGGTTTATCGACGAGTGCACAAACAACAACGCATTCGAACTCCGCGCCGCCGACATCCCCGCATACGCGCCCGGCTCGCCTGCTATCAACTGCGCATCAGAGCCCGAAACTGAATACAGCTGCCGCTCCAATCCCTTCAGCCCCTCCGCAATCTCGCGGCCATCAGGCAACAATACAAAATCCTCAAACGATCCGCCGAACGCCGCTCCCAGCCGCTCCACCTTCGCATCCGCAACCGAGATGCGATACAACCGCCCCTGCATGTCGCGGTAACCGCCTTCAATAAATCCCGCCCCCGCATGATTGATAAAGTGGATGAACTTCCCATCCGGCGACCAGCGAATCCCCGACTCCGCGCCCTCGTTGTGCGTCAGTTGTCGTGCCGTTGCCTTCGTCTCCGCCGCAACCAGGTACAGCTCCTCATCAGCCGGGTTCTCAATGCGATGATGCGGCGCCTCGGTCGTAAACGCGATCGTCTTCCCATCCGGCGCTGGCGCAATGTCGTTTATCTCCAGTGGCGAGCTCGTTATCTCGATTGCCAGCTTCGGCAGCTCAGTCGCCGTTTCGTCCTTTCCCTTCTTCTTTTGCTTCTTATCCTTCTTGCCCGTGCTCTCCTCATGCTGTGGCGGCGGAGTCGTCAACGCCGCCTCTATCGACGGCTGCAACGCCTGCTTCAGCAGCAGGTCGCCGCGATGCTGCTCTCTCCAGCGCACCACATCCTTCCAATCTTCCTTCTGCGTCGCACGCTCCTCGCTGCACAGCGGCTGCTCCACCGAGTAGTAGATCGACGCACTGTCCGGCGCCCACGCAAATGCATGTACATCCAGGTCCTCCGCAAAGAACGGCAACGCCTCGCCGCCACTCGCCGAGATCACCCACAACCGCGCCATCGGCTCCGCGCTCGCATCCTCACCCGGCTCTTCGCTTGCCAGCACCGGCGAACGGTCCGTGATAAACGCAATCCACTTACCGTCCGGGCTCCACTCCACGCTCGCCTCGCTACCCGAGTGCGTCAACGGCCGCAGCCCATTCGCCGCCGTCCATATCCACAGGTCACTGCGAAAAGCGCTCGCCTTCCAATCCGGCGCTTCCGTCTCTATCACCGCCGCCGTTCCATCCGGCGACAACCGCACTGCGCGTATCTCGGTCGTGTTCATAAACTCATCCAGCGTGATGGCTTTTTTCTTTTCCTGTGCATGGAACGCAAAAGAAAGAAGGCTGACGGCAAGAACAAATCCAAAATATTTGCGCACGAAGGTTGTCTCCTGAATGTCGTAATTGTATTTCGCTCGTGGCCGGGCTTCCAAGTAAAAACGCCGGCGGATATTTCTCCACCGGCGTTTCCCCTCTGTTGACTGCGATTAGTAATCGATGCGCAAGCCAAACTGCATGCGGCGGAAACCTTCCGACGCAAGCGTGTATCCATACGTACCCAGCGTTCCGCTCGAAATTCCGGTGTTCAGCGAAGCCGGGCTCACGTCGAAGCGCTGCGTGTTGGTGATGTTGTAAACTTCCGCGCTGAACTTGACCTTCACCCAGTCGTGGACGTTCCACGTCTTCGTCAACGAACTGTCGATGTCAAAGTAACCATCGCCGCGGAAAGAGTTGCGTTGGCCTTCTTCGCCCGGATACGGGTTGCGGAAAGGTGTGCCGGCTGAAAGACCATTGTTGATGTTGACCGCCGTCGCCTGATCAAAGATCATCGGAAGCCCCGAGTCGCTCTTCACCTTCTTGAACTTCACAGGCGCGGTCTGCACGCAGAAACCTTCAAGCTGCCAGTCGGTCGCCCAACCCGGCTGGAAGAACGAGTAAGGCAAGCCGCTCGTCCAGCGCTGAATTCCCGACCACTGCCATCCGCCGATAAAACCATCCAGCAGCGCGTTGGAGTTCGAGAGCACCGCTTTGCCGCGACCCACTGGCAACTGGTAAACCCAGTCGAAGGTCACAAGATGACGCGTGTCGAAATCCGATACCGCTTTGTTCAACTTCGGCTTCCACGTGTTCTGGATAGCCGAGCTGGTAAAGCCATTGTCGCTCGAACCATATTCGTTCGCGCGCTCCGTGCCTGAGTTCATGTCTATCGACTTCGAGTACGTCCAGCTGAAGTCAAACGTAAACCCATGCGTCGTCGGATGGCGCAGTATCAGGTTCAGCGCGTTGTAGCTGCTGGTGCCTATCGTCGCCCACGCATACAGCGACGAGAACTGGTTCTGCCAGAACTTCGACGGCGGCGCGCCGGAGCCCGAGTTTGGGCTGCCAGGATAGTAGCCTGAGAAATCCAGGTCATGCAGCGCAAAGGTCTCGCCGGAACCGTTACGTGTCGGCGCCCACTCGTTCGTGTAGATTGCCTGCGTCGCCGATTCACCCAGTCCGTCGTACCCCTTCATGTACGGGAACACATTCTCAAAATACTGAATGGTCGGAACCGTCGCGCTCGGATCCGCGTTGTTCGTATCCACAAGCTTTGATAGTTGGGCGGCCGCGGTGAAATAATCCCCGCCGCCCCCCGGGTCAACAAAGTTCACCGGCTCGGCAATATCCAACTGCTGCAACAAGTGACGGCCAAGTCTTCCAACATAATCGGCCTCAACCGTGAACCCATGCGGCAGCTCACGCTGGAACGACATGTTGAATGACTCCGAGTACGGCGTCTTCACATGGTTGTCAATGCCCCACGCGATCGCGAATCCCGCTGTCGGGTCCGATGGAGGCGCATACGGGAATGTCTGGTCGGTGCCGCCAGCCGGAAGCGCATAAGCCGGCAGATCATGCGCACCGGTGAATCGCGGCGACGCTTCAAAGCCCAGGCCGCCGGCCGCATTGCTGATCTGCGAGCTCAAACCGAACGAACCTTCCTGGTCGAACGAGTTCACCAGCGCCTCGCCAAAGTGGTCAAAATACATGCCGGCTCCGGCACGGATCGTGGTCTTCGAATTCGGCGCGTACACCACGCCGAAGCGCGGCGCAAAGTTCGCCTTCTGCTTGGGGAAGAACCCCGGCGCGTGATTCGCTTTGCCCGATGGCGCAAACGAAAGCAAGTCCTCGAATATCTGTCCCTGCTGCGCCTCCGACTCGCGCTTCTTGTACCACGCGTCCGTATCGACAGTCGGCGATACCTGCTGCCCCTTCGTCTCATATGGCGTCTGCAAAAGCGTGTGCCGCAAGCCGAAAGTAAACGTCAGGTTCGGACGAATGCGCCACGAGTCCTGCACAAAATACTCAAACTCGTTGGAGCGGAAGCTGCGCTTCACAAATGCGCCATCTGGAAGAGCTGTCGCCGATGTCGGGCTGCTCACCGAGTAGTTGTAAACATTGGAGAGCTCGGACACCGTACCCACCATCGTGCCGTAGGCGATCTCATACGAATCAAAGAATCCTGAACCCACGGGGTGCAGGGTGCTGATCGTGCTCGGGTCGGGCAGATCGGCATTGTTCGGCCAGTACGGATTCGTGCTGCCACCGTTGAAGCTGTTCGAGTCAGTCCCGTGCTCGTTCGTTATCTGACGCCAGTTGCCGCCCACCGAGAACGTGTGCGATTTGCGCGTCCAGTTCATCGTGTCGATGATATTGTGCACCGGCACGTGCTCTATCGTGTTGCGCGACTGGGACGTAGGCTGCGTGTAGAAACGGATGGTGACGTAATCACCCTTGCCGATTCCGCCAACCTGGTAACCCTGCCGCGTGAAACCGTAACGAATGTCGTTGACGATGTTCGCCGTCGGTGTCCAGGTATAGCCAACCGCAAAGCCCTTGGTGTTGTCGTCCGTAAAGCTCGATGCCGGCTGGCCGGGAAGATGCTCCGAGCCCGATTCCGTATCCTTCTGTAAATTGCCGCGCACAAATATCTTGTTCTGTGCATTCAGGTTGTAGTCCAACTTGAAAATGCTGGTATTGTGCGTGAACGGCGCAGGTGAAGCAAACACAAACGAGCCGGAGTTCAATCCATCGCCCGATGCGAAGCTCGTCGCTGTCGGCATCGTCGAAAGGTAGTTCATGATGTTGGGATCCTGCCCCGGACCCCACGGGCACACCGTTGCGCCGTTGAAATAGTTCGATGAATCCGCGCAGCCCGCATCCAGCGTTTGCAGGTTGGCCTGCGTTATATTGTCCACGTTGCCGTCGGTATCAACATATTGAAGGTTGCCCGCCATAAACGATGTGGTCGGCACCGTCGCCTGCACCACCTTGCTCGTGGCTACGCGGAAACCCTCGTAGTTGAAAAAGAAGAACAGCTTGTCCTTCTTGATTGGCCCGCCCACGCTGCCGCCAAACACGTTCTGAATATATTTCTGCGGAGTGTTCGGCAATCCGCTCTCCGCCTGTGAGTTCTTCAGGAAGAAGTCATTCGCTACAGTGTTCGTCGGCCGGTAGTACTCGTACAACGCGCCATGGAATGCATTGGTGCCCGACTTCGTCACCAAACTCACCTGCGCGCCTGAACTGCGCCCCGCCTCCGCCGTGCCGTTTGATGTCGTCACACGGAACTCTTCCGTCGAATCCATCGTCGAACGCAACACACCTGCAAACGCCGTCCCGTTCAACTGGTCGTTGTCGTCAAGGCCATCCAGCGTTACGTTCTCCTGGTCAGAGCGTCCGCCGGCCACCGCACCTTGGCGGCTGTCCGCGTCGCCGGTTTTTTCACCTATATATAGAACGCCCGGCTGAAGGCTCAGCAGGCTCGCCGGGTCTCGGCCTTCCATGGGGAGGTTTTGAATCGTCTCATTGTTGAATGAGTTGCCCAGCGAAGCATCGGTAAAGTTCAGCGTCTGCGCACTCGCGCTCACGTCCACCGTCACCGACTCAGCCTGTATGCCCAGCGTAAAGTCAATCGTCGCAGGCTGGTTCACCAGCAGCTCCGCGCTGCGCTTCTGCTCGGCAAATCCGTTCGAGTCCACCGTTATCAGATACGCCGCAGGCGTCAGCACCGGGAAAATATACGACCCCGAACTGTTCGTAACCGCGTGGTAGGTGCTGCCGGTGGCATTATCCTTCAGCGTGATGCTCGCTCCCGGTATCAAAGAACCCTTCGGGTCCTTCACCACGCCGCGCAGCGATGTCGTCGCGGTCTGCGCAAACAGCAGGCTCGTAGCGCTTACGAACAAGACAAAAAGAAATAGCAATTGAAATCTGCGTTTCACTTTTTCCTCCCAAAAGAAAGTCAATAAGACTTGGTGTTCTCATTCACTTTGATCAATCCATCCCGATTGAATATAAGGATGCTTCAGCAGCGAACCCGCAACTCATTCGTGAGTAAATTGGCCGGTTAAGCACCTCTGCATTTTTTTTGCTTTTCAGGAGGCCCGGAGTGCTGTCCTCCATCGTAAGCAGGGTGCAATTCTTCGCCCTTTGATTTCAGGGCGTTTTCGATGGATTGAATAGAACATATACAGGGTCACATTAAAAATCAATCGAAATTTAATTCCGTATTCACGGCCACTTATTTATATATTGACTTACGCAAATCGAACCCAAAATAACCCTATTAAAATCAACAACCGATACTTCTCTCCAATTGACGAAATTCAACTTCACCAGCCGCAGAATCTCGCGTATAGTATGGAACTGGAGAGGAAACTTACGATAATTATGGCGATTGCGAGCATCAACCCCGCCACTGGCGAAACCCTCAAGACCTTCGACGCCCTGACCCCTGCACAGATCGCGGCCTCCATCGACCTCGCCGCAGCCACCTACAAAATCTTCCGCAAAACCTCATTCGCCTACCGCGCCGAGCGCATGCTCAAGGCCGCCGACATCCTCGAGCAGCGCAAAGAAACTTACGGACGCATCCTCACCCTAGAGATGGGCAAGACCATCCAGTCCGCCATCGACGAGGTCGCCAAGTGCGCCTCGGCCTGCCGCTACTACGCCGCCAACGCCGAAAAATTCCTCGCCGAGGAGCACGTCGAAACCGGCGCCAAGCGCAGCTCCATCCTCTATCAATCCCTCGGCCCCATTCTCGCCGTCATGCCCTGGAACTTCCCTTTCTGGCAGGTCTTCCGTTTCGTCGCGCCCGCGCTCATGACCGGCAACGTCGGCCTGCTCAAGCACGCCTCCAACGTCCCCCAGTCCGCGCTCGCCATTGAAGAAATTCTCCTCGACGCCGGCTTCGAAAAAGGCGTCTTCCAAACCCTACTCATCAGCGCCTCTCAGGTTGACTCGCTCATCGCCGACCCGCGCATCGTCGCCGCCACACTCACCGGCAGCGAGGGCGCAGGCATTCAGGTCGGCATCTCCGCCGCCAAGCGCATCAAAAAAGTCGTCCTCGAACTCGGCGGCAGCGACCCCTTCATCGTCATGCCCTCAGCCGACCTCGACACCGCAGTCGCAACCGCAGTCAAAGCCCGTTGCATCAACAACGGACAATCCTGCATCGCCGCCAAGCGCTTCATCGTCCACGAATCCATCGCCGACAAATTCACAACCGAGTTCGTCCGCCGCATGGCCGCTCTCAAGATCGGTAACCCCCTCGACCCCGCTACCGACATCGGCCCCCTCGCCAACTCCGACGCCGTCAAGGAGATCGAACGCGACATCAACGCAACCGTCGCCGCCGGAGCCAAACTCCTACTCGGCGGCAAAGCAATCGACGGCCCGGGCTCCTTCTTCCCGCCCACCGTCCTCACCAACGTCCCCAAAGGCTCGCCCGCTTACAGCGAAGAATTCTTCGGCCCCGTCGCCTCCATCTTCCGCGTCAAAAACGCCGAAGAGGCACTCCAAATCGCCAACGACACCCGCTTCGGCCTCGGCTCAAGCGTCTGGACCAACGACCCCGCCGAGCAGAACTTCTTCATCGAATGCCTCGAAGCCGGCATGGTCTACGTCAACAAAATGGTCATCTCCGACCCGCGTCTACCCTTCGGCGGCGTCAAGCAATCCGGCGTTGGCCGCGAGATGGCGCAGTTCGGCATCCGCGAGTTCACAAACATCAAAACCGTCTGGGTTGAAAAGTAATTTCTTACACTTGGGCGGTGTGTAAACGCCGCCCCATATTTCCCGTCCAATTAGATAGATCAGTTCATCCGCAATTCATCATTCTTTGTAACAATTCATACGCCGCCAAGGTATGCCTTCGCGCCGTACAATGAACTCGCCATTCTAATCAACCACAGGAGCAATCCATGTCTCAGCGTTTCACTCTCGGCCGCACTCTGCTGGCCATTGCCCTCTGCCTCGGCCTTTCGCAAGCCATCACCGCAATCGCTCAATCGCCCTATCACATCATTGACCGCTGGAAGATCGGCGGCGAAGGCGGCTGGGATGCGTTGACAGTTGACTCCGCAGCTCACAGGCTCTACGTCACGCACAACACCCGCGTTGAAGTTATCGACACCACCACCGGCAAGCCCCTCGGCGCAGTCACCGGTCTCAAGGGCAGCGCGCATGGCGTCGCACTCGATCCCGACACAAAGCTCGGCTACATCTCTGACGGCAAGGGAAACGCCACCGTCGTCTTCAATCGCGATGACTTTTCAACCGTCGCCACCATCCCTGTCGACAATGACCCCGACGCCATCATCTATGAGCCCCTCACCAAGACCATCTGGTGCTTCAACGCCCATGCCAACGACGTCAACATCATCGACCCCACTACCCGCAAGATTATCTCCACCATCAAGTTCCCCGGCAACCCTGAGTTTGCCGTCACTGACCAAAAGGGAATTGTCTACGTCAACATCGAAGACAAAGCCGAAGTCCTCAAACTCGACGCCGCCACCAAAAAGATCGCCGCCACCTGGTCGCTCCCCGGCTGCGATGGCCCCACCGGCATCGCCCTCGATGTGGATGGCTCGCGCGTCTTCTCCGCATGCCAGGGCAAGGTCATGTCCGTCGTAGACGTCAAGACCGGCGCTCAGCTCGCAAAGCCCGCCATCTGCGAAGGCCCCGACGGCGCTGCATTCGACCCCACGCACAAACTCGCCTTTGCTACCTGCGGCGATGGCAACCTCGCAGTCGTCGACGCCAACACCAAGGATTACAAGACCACAGAGATGCTCACCACCCAGAAGCGCGCACGCAACGTCGCCTATGACCCGGCCACTGACCGCGTCTACACCGTCACCGCGGAGTTCGGCCCCGCACCCG
>CAIMNN010000283.1 GCA_903842845.1 uncultured Acidobacteriaceae bacterium
ATCATCAACAACAGCAACAAGGGTTCGTTTGACTACCGCAATGGTCCTGACGTAGCTGCCAATGCCTATTGGAACTACTTCACGTGCGCAGATCAGCAGCCCTGCCTGGCCAATGCATACGGCGGCACCAGCTTTGCTTCACCGCTCTGGGCCGGTTACATCGCGGATTACAACGAGGCCGCGATCTATTACGGCGCACCTACTATCGGCTGGTTCGCACCTGCGGCATATGCGCAGAATCAGGACTGGATCAACAACGGCTATTACAGTGCGGACTATGCCTACTACTGGAACGACATCACCGAAGGTCCCTCGAACGGTGGTTATTTCCCAGTGGAAGGCTATGATCTCGTAACCGGTTGGGGCAGCCCGAATTACTACTTCGATGATTACTTGTATTACAACCTCAACGAAGGATCTGATTCGTGCTTCCCTGAAGTGTTCATCCTTTCAGCACCCACTCAGGGTGGTGTACACCCGAATGTGAGTTGCTGCTTAGCGGCTCCGGCAGGCGGTGTGCACGCGCTTAATGGTTGCGGCTAAACACCATTCAGTAAACATGAATCTTCAGGTAGATACTTTGATGCCTGGAACAACCAAGGGGAGAGCGAAAGCTCTCCCCTTTTGATTCTTGAATCAATTGTGAACAAATAGCAGTTCATCAGTAGATGCAACATTAGGGCATAACCAAAGATTTGCAGCTCATCCAAGCTCGGTTGCAGTAATCATGAACCGTCCATGACAAAATTCTGGCTCTTGCGTCCTAAACTTTAGGCACAGGGTCCGGGTTCAAGCAGGCGGACAAACTGGCCGATACAAGTGCTTGGAAGCGTGGATTACGAACGTGGATGATCTAACGTGAAAGACAAAGATTTTCAGTCGGGTCAGTAGAGGAGAGGGAGCAACGATGAAAAGGATCCATTTTTTTGTTCTTTCAGCGGCAGCACTCAGCGTGCTGTTTCTGGTTGCATGCGTAAATGTTCGGGGGCAGTCGCTGATGACGCGTCATACGCGCCAAGCCACCGTCAGCGGGCAGGCACAGTTGCTTGAGCATATGCCCAGCGAGCAAGTGTTACAGCTGGATGTGGTTCTACCATTGAGCGACGCGGCCGCGTTGGATGATTATCTAGCCCGCCTCTATGACCCTGAAAGCAGCTCGTACCGGCAGTTCCTCACACCGCAGGAGTTCACGGCGCTCTACGGCCCCAGTAAGCAGGATTACGACGCCACTGTGCGTTATCTTGAGACCCACGGCTTTGCGGTCATCGGCGGCTCGCGCGACGGAATGGACGTCCAGGTCAAAGGCACCATTGCGCAGATCGAGTCGGCCTTCCATGTGCAGATGATGCACTACCAGCACCCGAGTGAGAACCGCACATTCTTCGCGCCGGACCGTGAGCCTTCCACGGACCTGCCGTTTGCGTTGTGGCATGTCTCAGGACTGGATAATTTTTCCATTCCCAAGCCTCGATTGGTGAGCCGCAACGAATACGCCAAAGCCCACAACATTGCCCCGGAGAATGTTGTGAACCATGCGAACACGGGCTCGGGGCCGTCGGCATCGTTCCTCGGCAGCGATATGCGCGCGGCCTACTACGGCACGACGACACTGACCGGCTCAGGCCAGAACCTCGGCCTGTGGGAGTATGTCGGCACCAATCTCGCCGACCTCAACACCTACTACAAGAACGTGAAGCAGACGAACACTGTGCCAGTTTCGCTTCTCTCAGTGGACGGCACACCGACCAACTGCCTCTACACGCGGGCGGGTGGCTACTGCGACGACACCGAGCAGACCCTGGATTTGACGCAGGCTTTAGGCATGGCGCCCGGGTTGTCGAGCCTGGTGGTTTACATCGGCTCATCCGATACGGCGATTGCCTCATCGATGACCACGCACAGTCCGCTGCCCACAACGATTGGCTGCTCATGGGGCTGGTCGCCAGCGGATCCGACGACGCTGGACCCCTACTTCAAAAAGATGTCCGCCCAGGGGCAGAACTTCTTTGCGGCCTCGGGCGATTCCTCGACCTGGTGCTCCAACAACAATGCAGCTTGTGCGCCATGGCCTGCCGACGATGCCTATGTCGTTTCAGTCGGCGGCACTGACCTTGTGACAACCAAGGCAGCAGGCCCTTGGAAGTCTGAGACCGCTTGGGTGGACAGCGGCGGCGGCATCTCGACCAACAAAGTCGCGATTCCTGCCTGGCAGCAGCTCAAGGGCGTGATCAACTCCAGCAATAAGGGCTCGACAACCTACCGCAACGGCCCGGACGTTTCAGCCAACGCCAACTTCACTTTCTATGTCTGCGCGGACCAGCAAGCCTGCTCAGCGAACGCATACGGCGGGACCAGCTTTGCCGCGCCCATGTGGGCTGGATACATGGCACTGGTGAATCAGCAACTGGCCAAGAGCGGTTACAAGCCGCTTGGGTTCATCAACCCTTACATCTACTCATTTGGAGTCAGCTCGTCGTATGGGACGTACTTTCACGACGTCACCAGCGGCAAGAGCGGCAGCTATTCAGCTGTTACCGGCTACGACCTCGTGACCGGATGGGGCAGCCCGAATGGCGTGGGGCTGATCAACGGCTTGTTGACCGAGAAATAAGGCAGAAAAATGCCAAGAAAAAGGCCCGGAGCAATCCGGGCCTTTTTTGCCTTTTTCACAGGGGCGACTTGGTTGACTCTGGCCCCTAAATCGAGTATTCTGTAATCCTTGCGCGGTGTTGCGCCTTGGGTCTGTGTGTGCTCACCCGGACCGGTAACTGGAAGGCACGGTGGCTGAGGCTGCCGGGGGTTCTGGCTAAGGCGCTCAAAAGCTACCAAGCTATTGATTCATAATGGTTTGCTAACACTGCACTCTCACGCTACAGACGCTTCTGGACGTGGGTTTTTGATGGGGCCGATTAAGCCTCCGGGCATGTTTCCTGTGCCGGGGCCGGCCATGGTACGAGTTTTGCTTTTTGAAGGTGGAGAAAGATGTCGACTGTAATTCCTAGCGGTAAGAACATTGAGCGCAAGTGGTATGTGATGGACGCCAGCGGTCAGACCCTCGGGCGTTTGGCCACCAAGGCGGCCAGTATGCTTGCCGGCAAGCTGAACCCGTTGTACGTGCCCTATATCGACATGGGCGACCACGTCATCGTGATCAATGCGGAGAAGATCCGCGTGACCGGCCTGAAGGCCGAAACCAAGTTGTATCGCCGTTACACGGGCTTCCCGGGCGGATTGCGCGAGGAGTCGTATGCGCGCCTTCTCGACCGCAAGCCGGAGAAGATCGTCGAAGAGGCGATCAAGGGCATGTTGCCGAAGTCGAAGATGGGTCGCCAGATGGCCACGAAGCTCAAGGTTTATCGTGGCGAGCAGCACCCCCACGCGGCTCAGGAACCGAAGCCGCTTTCAGTCGCATAAGTTTTTAAGAGAGAGTTGAGAGAAGAATGGCAGATCTGATTCAGTACTACGGCACCGGTCGTCGCAAGTCGGCGATTGCACGCGTCTTTTTGCGCCCCGGCAAGGGTGAGTGGAAGGTGAACGGCAAGGGCTTTGAAGAGTACTTTGTCACCGAACAGCAGCGCGCCGCAGCAAAGCGGACGCTGGTGGTGGCGAACCTCGAAGCGGAGTTCGACGTGTTAACCACGGTCTCGAGCGGTGGAGTTACCGCGCAGGCCGACGCAGTGAAGATGGGCATTGCCCGCGCACTGATCGAGTTCAACCCGGAACTGCGCAAGACGCTGAAGGCCGAAGGCCTGCTGACCCGCGACGCTCGCGTCAAGGAACGCAAGAAGTACGGACAGAAGGGCGCACGTGCGCGCTTCCAGTTCAGCAAGCGCTAAAGTTTTGGCAGCCTTTACCGGCTGCCAATGGCAGTAAAAATCTCCCGCAAAAGCGGGTTCAATCCGGGCGACGAGCAACGAAGCCCGGATGCAATCCACGAAGGAGGCCTCTTGGCCACGATCACTATGAAGGAGCTGCTCGAAGCAGGTGTACAC
>CAIMNN010000284.1 GCA_903842845.1 uncultured Acidobacteriaceae bacterium
CTGGAGGTAGCGGAGGACTTCCTTGTAGCTAACCTTTGAGCCGTACTCTTTGCCATCGCTGATGACATAGATGAGGCGGCGGCGGCCTTTTTCGCGGGTGGAGAGTTCGCGAGCGGCGGCGAGGATGGCGTCATTGAGCGTGTGGGGTTCCTTGGGAATCATCTGCTCATTGTTGGCCGCGCCGGCTGAGAAGCCGGTTTGAATGTTGGGGTCGACGCATGCGCCGTTCTGCATGATGGGGCAGGCACCGAGTGGACCGCCGGCGATGGGGACGAGCATATCGCGGCCGGTATTCTTGGTCATGGAGATGACGTAAGGAACGCGGGCACTTTGTGCGCCGGTGAAGCCGTGGGAGCGGTCTTGCGCGCCGTTGTTGTAGCTATAGATGGCGAGTTCGTCGTAAGGAGTAAGCGCGCCCTGTACGGCGGTGAGCGACTCGTTGACCTTGGCCATGACGTCGGATGTGACGCTCTGGTCGATGACGAAGACGATGGAGAGCGGCATGGGGTCAACAGAGAACATGCGGAGCGGCTCGCGGATGCCGTTCTCGTAGACTTTGAAGTCGCGGTAAGTGAGTCCGGCGACGAGCTTGCCCTTTGTGTCTTTTACCGTGACTGGGAGGTCAACGTAGTTGACGTTGACGTTGATGGCGTTCTTGATGACCTCATAGGCTTCGCCGGCTTTGGGCATCTCTGGGGGCGCGGTCTGGACATCCTGCTGGGTCTTGTTGGTGCTGGTGGCCGGGACGGTGTCAGCGATGGAGGAAGATGCGTCAGCGTCTTTGGCGGTCTGGCCTTTGCCGGGGGCGACCTCTTTTTTAATGCCGGCGAGGGGTGAGGATTGCGGCGTGGGGGAATCGGGGACTGCCTGCTCGGGGGCCTGCTGGGCGCTGAGCGCCACAGCCGTCGAGGCAAGAATCACAAGAACAAAAGCCGCTAATATACGCTTCACAGTCACAAACTCCTCAATCAATGGATGCTACGGCCTGCGGTAGAGACACAGGCGTTTTGGAGCCTAAAAGGCCCCACATCCGTCAGATTAACAGACGTGGCAGCAGCCTGACTGTTACACGATGAATTCTTATACCCCGGCGGGATAGGGCGGGGGTAGAGTATTCTTCCCCAATAAGCGGGAGTTCCCCAAGAGGTTCAATATGCGTCAGATAAGAAAGATGAGAAGCCTGAAAATTACACTTTTGATGGTGCTTTTTACGCCGCTGGCGTGGTCGCAGCTTGCACCTTCGACCGATGCGCCGCCGGTGAGCACAGCCCCGGCCCAGCCGGAGGATGAAAAGCCGATAGCGACGCTGAGCGTGAACGTGGACCTGGTGACGCTGTTCTTCACGGTGAAGGACAAGAGCGGGATGCTGGTTCCTCACCTGACGAAGGAAGATTGCAGCATTACAGATGAGAAGGCTCCGCAGACGATAAAGAACTTTGCGGCGGAGACGAACCTTCCGCTAACGCTGGGGATATTGATAGACACGTCGGGGAGCCAGGAGCGTGTGTTGCCGCTGGAGCAGGATGCGGGCGGTCGGTTTTTGCAGCGTGTGATCAAGTCGAAGGACCAGGCGTTTGTGGTGAGCTTTGATGTGAACGTGGACCTGTTGCAGGATTTTACGAACAGCACGCATCTGCTGAGCAAGGCGCTGAACAAGGCGGAGATCAACACGGCTGGCGGAAACGGGTCTGGGATTCCGGGGCTGGGCGGCGGACCGGTGCCGACGGTCGGCGATCCAAAGGGGACGCTGCTGTATGACGCGGTGTACCAGGCGTCGTTTGAGAAGTTGAACACGGAGACGGGTCGCAAGGCGCTGATACTTTTGACGGACGGACAGGACCAGGGAAGCCGGCGGAGGATTACGGAGGCGATTGCGGCGGCGCAGAAGGCGAATGTGATTGTGTATACGATCTTGATTGCGGACCGCGGCATGTATTTTTCGCAGGGCATGTGGTACACGGGCTTTTCCGCGATGAAGAAGTTGACCGAGGAGACGGGTGGGCGAGTGATTGACGTTGGAAACAACGGCCCGAAGCTGGAGGCGGCGTTCAGCTCGATTGAAGAGGAGCTGCGCACGCAGTATGTGGCCGCTTATAAGCCGAAGGACGCGGCGCTGGATGGGAAGTTCCACAAGGTGGGCGTGGAGTGCAAAGGCGATGGGATGAAGGTTCAGGTGCGGAAGGGGTATTACGCGATACCGACGCAGCAGGAGTGAGAAAGGCAGGGCCTAGGGCCTAGGGTCTAGCCAGTAGTTGGATGGGGAGAACGAAATGGATTGGGAATAGGGAACCCGCCTACGCCAAAGGCTTCGGCGCGGCATGCTAGGGACTAGCCGGGGGCGATGCGGAGAGCATCGCCCCTTTTTGTTGCGGCGAGTGTATGAAATTAAGACAGATTGCAAACGAGCGGGTGGCTGCGCGTAATCTTTTTAATTTTTTGGTTTACGACTAGTATCGGCGTAGATTGAGTTTGCATTAGTGAAATCCAATGAATTTTTTCAATGACCAAATCCCGGAAGAGTTGGACTGGTACGCGGAGAACCAGAGCTTCGAGGTGAGTCCGCGTTTCCGGCAGTCGCTGGTGGACCGCATTGAGCGGCTGGAGCGGGATGCAGATATGGATGAGGCGACGGCGATGCGGCTTGAGGATGCGGAACATCTGGAGAGGCATTTGAAGCTGGTTGCGACGCAGAGAGCAGAGGCTTTGCGGATGCGAGTTTTTTTGGAGAGAGCGAAGACGCGTTTGCCGCGGCCGTTGATAGCGTTGTAGGGGTCAGAAGTCAGGAGTCAGGGGTCAGGGATAGAGAACAGAGATCAGTTGCAGCAAGCTAAATGTGACGCAACGAAATATCTTGAAGCATGATTGCTAATAGAATAGCTATAACGAGCGATGGAAAAAGCAAACGGACAATCAGGGGCAAATGCATCTGGGCAGCATCACGTTGTGACGACGACGTCGATAGTTGTGTCGTTTGCGTGCGTTTATTTTTTCTGGGGGTCGACGTATACGGCTATCAGCATTGGGGGCGAGGACCTGCCGCCGTTTTTGATGGGCGGAGTGCGATTTCTGATTTCGGGCGCGTTGTTGTTTTTGTATTGCTGGTGGCGTGGGCTGAAGCTGTGGTGGCCGCCGAAGATGATGCTGGTGATGGGCATTGTGGGCGTGCTGCTGCTGGGCGGCGGGAATGTGGGGTTAATCTACGCGGAGCAGACGGTGCCGAGTGGATTCAGTTCGCTGGTGCTGGCGGTGATTCCGCTTTATGTTGCGCTGCTGGAGATGGCGCTGCCGGGCGGTGAGCCGATCGAGTGGCGTGGATGGTTGGGCATTGCGATGGGGATTGGGAGCCTTGCGGTGCTGCTGTGGCCATCGATCCATTCGGGGATAGCCGGGAATATGAAAGTGCTGCTGGCGCTGGGTGCGCTGTTGGGTGGCGCGTTGTGCTGGACGGTGGGGAGCGTGTACTCGCGACGGAAGCGGTTGCCGGTGAACAGCTTTGTAGCGGCGAGCTGGCAGATGCTGATTGCGGGCGCAGTGAATTTGCTGCTGGGGACGATGGTGGGCGAGTGGCCGAGTTATCACATGACGGGGCGCGCGGCGGGAGCGATTGCGTGGCTGGTGACAGGCGGGTCGCTGATAGGCTACTCGGCTTATATTTATTTGCTGGAGCATGTGCCTGTGGCGAAGGTGTCGTCATACGCGTATGTGAATCCGGTGGTGGCGGTGCTGTTGGGGATTTTTATTCTGCATGAGCGGCCGGAGTTGGTGGAGTTTATCGGGATGATGGGAATTATTGCGGCGGTGTATTTATTGACGACGGCGCAGGTGAGGAAGAAGCCGCGACCGATAGAAGAGCTGGAGCAGTTGCCGGTGGATTGAAGTACGTTAGTTTCCGTTAATGGAAACTCCCGTACCTTATAGATATCTATTACCTTTTTTTCGATTGCCGATAAAAAAATTGTGCGGCATTGAGCTAGATTGGCGATTTGTTGAAGCCGATCGCCCACGCCAAAAAAGGAAATCTCACAATGCAATTTATCCATCGCTTGCGTATTGGTTCGAAAATTTCGCTTTTATCCATTTCCGGTTTGACAGCACTTTTTCTTCTTTGCCTGATAGCTGCGTTAACGGTGAATGCGGTGCGCATCAACTCATCGATGTACAAGGAGATCTCGCTGGCCTACAACCTTGCGGGGGACGCGTATGACCCTGGCGCGAGCCTGGTGAGCGCGCTTCCGCATGCGATTGCAGCAGAGGATGCGACGACGCTGGAAGCGACAAAACAAAATGTGGAGAAGCTGCGGCAATCGCACAAGGATTTTGAGGAGTTGCAAGCACATTATCGCGAGGTGTTGCCGACGGGCGAGATACGCGATGTGCTGACACAGCAGGCATATCCTGCGGCGGCGGAGTGGTACCGGGTTGCGGAGGATGAGTATGAGCCGCTGCTGC
The DNA here is from genome assembly GCA_903842845.1 of uncultured Acidobacteriaceae bacterium. Classification (GTDB taxonomy): domain Bacteria; phylum Acidobacteriota; class Terriglobia; order Terriglobales; family Acidobacteriaceae; genus CAIMNN01. Next base: position 4,450 of record CAIMNN010000284.1, read on the forward strand.
TTGCGGGCGAGCACGAGAAGGCGCGTGCGCTGCGGATTGAAAAGATGAATCCGCTTTATGAGAAGCACAAGGCGGGCAATGACGCGCTGAGCGCGAAGACGGTGGATTGGATTCCGGCGCTGGAGAAGAAGGCGGAC
>CAIMNN010000285.1 GCA_903842845.1 uncultured Acidobacteriaceae bacterium
GCCTCCGGCGAATTTCAACTTGTCACCGCGCCGAAGCACGGTTCCGCGCGGCAGTTCACCACGGCGGAAACCATCCAGGCTGAGAAGGAAATCCTGCGGCAGATGCGCCAGGGGCAAGGCCGGGCCGACCAGATCATGCCCGTTCAGCAAGCCGTGGCGCATACCGCGCAATACCCGATTCTCAATTCATCGCAACGCTCGGCGGCGGAAGAGATTCTGACTTCGCGCGACAGAATTCAAGGTTTGCAAGGAAGCGCCGGCGTGGGAAAAACCACGGCGCTCAAAACCGTGCGCGAGGCCGCCGAGCAGCGTGGAATGATTGTCGAGGGCTTTGCCCCGACCTCCCGCGCCGCGCATCAGCTCCGCGATGCCGGCATCAATGCTGATACGCTGCAAGGCTTCCTTGCCCGGCATAAGCAGCCGACACCGGAACGCCACCTATATATGGTTGACGAGTCGAGCCTCGCCAGCACCAAACAGGTGCGCGGTTTCCTCGCCAAACTCGATCCTGGCGACCGAGTTCTCTTCATTGGCGACACGCGCCAGCATCAGGGAGTTGAAGCGGGAAAGCCCTTCGAGCAGTTGGTTGATGCCGGGATGAAGACGGCGCGACTTGATCAGATTGTCCGCCAGAAAGACCCCGAGTTGCTGCGCGCCGTCGAGCATCTATCGCGTGGCGAAGTGGCCGAAGGCGTCGCGCTTCTCGAACAGCAGGGCCGGGTTACGGAGATTGCCGACCCCGAGAAGCGCATCGCTTCGATTGCCCGCAACTATGCCGACAATCCGGCCAACACCATCATCGTTTCTCCCGACAACGCCTCACGCCGCGCGATCAATCAGGCGGTCCGCTCTGAGTTGCAGGAACGCGGCATCGTCGAATCCGAGAACCACAACTTGCGCGTGCTTGCATCGCGCTCCGACATGACCGGCGCTGACCGCGCCTGGGCCGCGCGCTATGAGGTTGGCGACGTACTCCACTACCAGCGCGGCAGCAAGACCCTCGGCATAGAGCAGCGCAGCTATGCGCAGGTGGTTTCGATCGATCCAAAATCAAATCTGCTGACCGTCGAGAAATCAGACGGCCAGCAAGTCACCTACGATCCTGCCCGGCTGCACGGTATCTCAGCTTACCGCGAGATCGAGCGCGAATTTGCCGTGGGCGACCGGCTGCAATTCACTGCGCCGAACCGTGAACTCGGTGTCGCCAACCGCGACCTTGCGACCGTGCAGAAGATTGACGAGAACGGCAAAATGACCGTCCACATGGACGGCGGCAAAGACATGGCAGTCACCTTTGATCCGGCAGAGATGCGGCACTTCGAACACGGCTACGCCGTGACCTCGCACAGTTCGCAGGGTCTCACCTCAGAGCGCGTTCTCGTCAACATGGACACCACCGTTCACCCGGAACTTATCAATACCCGCTTTGCCTACGTCTCCGTCTCCCGCGCTTCGCAAGACGCGCAAATCTTCACCAACAACCTCGCCCAACTCGCTCCGCAGCTCAGTGCGGATATTTCCAAAACATCTGCACTCAAGATCGCTCAGAGCGCGGTGTTGGGCCCTGAGATTACCTTGAACTGATTTTGCAGACAGCGTCAGCAAAATCTGATTCGGGCGACAAGATTTGGCCAATTCTCCAGACGGTGTCTGGCGAATTCTCTCGACACTGTCGAGAGAA
>CAIMNN010000286.1 GCA_903842845.1 uncultured Acidobacteriaceae bacterium
CCTCAGCGCCGGTCACAACCGCCTTGGTTCCATCCATAACCACGCCTCGCAATGAGGCGGTTGCGCTTTGGCCCTTGGCAGCATGGTGCAAAAGTGTGAGTGTTGTGGCGATAAACAAATACATTAAGATGCGCTTCATCAAAGGCCTCGTAGTTAAACAGGATTGCCTAACACCTTACCTGTTCCATGCCTTGCACACATCGATAAAAAGTTGCACTCGCAGGCCGCTCTTTTGGATGAGCGGTGAGATGGCGGTCACGCATTCACGAATATTCCAACTATGCTTCACATAACCGATATTTTGAAGGGGTTCAAAGCAAAAATAAAACCGCCCACTCCATGTTTTGAAGTGGGCGGCCTTTCCATTGTTGTTGCAGAAGAAAACTACTTCTTGCCTTCGATCTCGTTTGCCAAAGCGTCTGCGTGGTAAATCTTGCGCATCGCCTCCAACATTCCAGCCGAATGCACTGCAACGGTGCGGTTCTTCGTGCCGTCAAACACGAAGTCTCCGGCGAGGGATTCGATGTTGCCATCGAAGACGAGGCCGACAAGTTCACCATCCTTGTTCACAACCGGCGAACCGGAGTTGCCGCCGATGATGTCGTTGTTGGTGACAAAGTTGATGGGCGTTGAAAGGTTGACGGTATTGCGCGCTGCTTCCTGCTTTTCGGTCAGCTTGAACGGGAACCTGTTGCCGAAGCTGGCTGCGCGGTCATAGAGGCCGTAGAAGGTTGTGAACGGCGGTGCGATGGTGCCGTTGTACTCGTAGCCGACAATTTGCGGCTCCTTGTCGCGGCCATTGAAGTACTCCATGCCGCCGACGCTGCCGTAGCTCAGGCGCAGCGTGAACGTCGCATCGGGATACATATCGTGCCCATAGGCCAGGAAGCGAGCCTTGCCGAGCTTTTCGCCGGCAGGTGTGAGGATGCTGCTGACCGTGTCGCGCATTCTCTTGTTGAACTCGCGCACAACCGGGTCAAGCCTGCGTGCGGCAACTATCATCGGATCGGTCGACGCGGCGATGGCTTCAGGACCGCCATCCATGAGGGATTTGCGGAAGGCCGGGTCGGCGATCTTGCTGCCGTCGACGAGCTTGTTGATGGCCGTGGGAACATCGTCGCCATTGAGAACGGCGGCAACGTAGACATCGTTCTTGCCGAGCTTCTCAACTGCGAGGTTGAGGGCAACGGTCATGTAGAGCTTCTCAAGCACGGTGGATACCGGCGCCGGCGAAGCGAGCTGGAACTTGAGGCCTTCGAGGTTCGCGTCGTGGAACTGCGCGAGGCGCTCCGCGTCGGGCTTCTTGATCTCGGCCGAGTACTGCACGAGTGTGAGCGCGAGGCTCAAAAGGCGGCTATCAGTGCGGCGGAAAACCTGCGCCTTCACCTCGGGGCGGATGAGCTCTTCACCCTTGGCGATAGTTTCCCATGCGTCGCCGTATTCCTTCTGCCACTCGGGGTTGGCCTTGATGCGCGCCTTGAAGTCGTTCTCGTCGGCGGTCTTTTTCTCGATGATGGTTTTGTCGGCGAGCGCGACGCGGCGGCCGAGGTAAACCTTGAGAGAGTTCTGTAGGCCGAAGATGAGCGTGTTGACGAGGCGCGCCTGCTCGGGGCCCTGACGGGCAAAGTCCTGCGCAGCTGCGATGCGGCGAGAGAGGTACTCGATGACGTTGGGTGTGACGACGTCACGCGTGAGCATCAACTGCGCTAGCGTCTGGTCGCGCTCGGTTGAGCCGGGATGTCCGCTGACAAACACCAGGTCGCCCGGGTCTGCGCCCTTGGCTGACCACTTGAGATAGTTCTCGCAGTGGATGGGCTTGCCGTTCTCGTATACGCGGAAGATGGCCATGTCGGTGTCATAACGCGGATAGGTGAAGTTGTCAGGGTCGCCGCCGAAGAACGCCGCTTCCTCTTCAGGTGCAAACACAATGCGCACGTCGGTGTACACCTTATATACGTACAGCCAATACTCGCCGCCGTTGTAGAGGCTGACGATGTCAGAGCGGTTGCCGGTCTTGTCCTTGCTTTCCTTGGTTATCTCGGCGATTGCGGCCTCGCGCGCCTTGATTGCCGCGGCGGGGTCCTTGATGCCCTTGGCCGCACCCTGCACCCGGTCGGTGACGTTCTGCATCCCAACCAGCACGTTGATCTCAAGGTCGGGCGATTTCATCTCGTCGGCCTGCGTCATCGCGAGAAAGCCGTTCTTGATGTAGTCGTGGTCGGCGGTCGAGTTCTTCTGTAGTTGGCCGCGGGCGACGTGATGGTTTGTGAGGAGGAGTCCGTCCGGGCTGATGAAAGAGGCGGAGCCGCCGTCATTGATGCGCACCGATGCCAGGCGGATGTGGTCGAGCCATTCCTGAGTGGGTTTGAAGTGATACTTTTCCATCAGTTTTTTCAGCGGCACATTGTCGAGGGTCCACATGCCCTCTTCAGCGCGCAGCATCGGCGCGGCAACAAGCAATGCGGCGAAGGCGAAGGCAAAGAGTAAACGGAATTTCTTAAGCATAGATCTCCTTTGATTGGCCCGCTTCCGACGCAGCTTTTGGGCGGAAGCCAAGACCCGAATAATGATAACGCAGGGAGCACAAAGGATGCCGTAGCGGCAATCCCTCTTCCGCTCCTCTGAGGCCTGCCTGTGTTCCATAACTTTCTGCACGGCGACATATCGCGACGAATCAGCTATTCAACGAGTGATTTGGAGATTTTTCGTTAGCCGAGTTAAAGGACCATTAATACTTATTTTCCGCAGCAACAGTAAGTTGGCAGATCTCTGTTGGACCGCTATTCTGATAATTCATCCGATGCCGCCAATCATGTGCTTTCGACTATTGCCCTGGTTAGTCTGTGTAGTCTGCCTCTGCACGCCCTTGCACGCTCAACTACCTTTTTATACCGATGACACAGGCGTCACCGAGCGAGGAAAATGGCACTTCGAGTTCTTCAATGAGTACGACGGCTTGCAGTTGCAGTACCCCAACGTCCGCCAAAATACGGCCAATTTCAAGCTCAACTATGGACTGCCACACAACTTCGAATTAGACGTTGACATCCCATATCTATCCATTCAGCGCACCACGGGTTATCAACCCTCAGATGGCTGGGGAGACACAAATCTGGGACTCAAGTGGACTTTTCATCACGAGACAAAAGGCAAGCGGCTTCCGTCCCTCGGCGCGAGTTTTTATACGGAATTCCCCACCGGAGACACCCGCCAGCAGCTCGGCTCGGGATTGGCCGATTATTGGCTCAACTTCATCGGGCAAAAGTCTATTTCAGATAAAACCAGAATTACGGGCAACCTGGGAATCTTGTTCGCAGGCAATACCAGCACCGGCGTGATCGGTTTGCAGAACACCCGTGGCCAGGTCTATACCGGCGGCCTCTCCGTGCTGCACGATCTCAATCGCCGGCTCACGCTCGGTGGCGAACTCTATGGCGGTTATGCCAAGAACAATAATCTCGGTAAAAGTCAACTTCAGGCCATGGCTGGCGGCCAATACGCGCTACACAACGGCGTGAGCTTCTGTTTCGGCCTGCTCGGTGGCAAATATGTTGCCAGTCCGCGCATCGGCGGCCAGATCGGCTTTGCAATGGATTTCCCAGACCTCTGGGCTTCAGACCATCGCCGTGGCGACATGCAATAACTCATTGACAGCAGTTGGTACCAATCATTTTCTTCGTTCACAAGGAGACAACACATGGCGTGTAAACCGGAAGTACTCAAGAATCTCCCACTCTTTGCGCTACTCGATGATGAAGAGTCTGCGCTGCTGGCTAACCAGGTCGACGTGCATACCTTCGCGCCTCGCGAGCGGATCTACAAAGTTGGCGACCCAGGCGCCGCGGCCTACGTGGTCGTATCAGGCAAGGTGAGCGTCTACACAGTGGACGACGACCAGCAGGAAGTGGTGGTGGACGAACCAGGAAGCGGAGAGTTCTTCGGTTTCGCTTCGATGCTCGAGCGGACCGCCCACCAAACCAACGCCATGGCGCTCGTGGAAACCGTCTGCATTGAGGTTTCATTCGACGACATCGCCACACTGCTTGCGCAAAAGCCGATGGCGGGCATGGATCTGATGACCACGCTTGGCCGCCAGTTGCATTCCACTCAGGCACTGGTGCGGGGTCGCGCCAGCCGGAATTCCAACGACGTCATCGAACAAGTGGAGACCACAGGTGAGCGTATCGCCGACCACGTAGCAAGATTCGGCGGCTCATGGACCTTTATTATCGCGTTCTCCGTCGTGCTCGCGGTCTACACAGCAATCAACGTCTTCCTCGATAATCGAGCGTGGGATCCGTACCCATTCATTCTGCTGAACCTGTTCCTTTCCATGCTCGCTGCCATACAGGCGCCCGTCATCATGATGAGCCAGAATCGGCAGGATACAAAGGACCGGCTGCGTGCCGAACTCGATTTCGACGTCAACAAGCGTGCCGAATCTGAGATCCAGGGAGTGTCACGAAAGATGGGAATGCTGGACCAGAAGATGGATGATCTGGCGGAACTGCTTCGCAAAAGCGCGCCGGATAGCCAGCCAGCCAAATAGTGGAAACGCAACGCGTCCATTGTCGACATCAGCCCAACGCGCTCGTTGAAAGCCGTTGCAGCTCTTACAGGGCTTGACTGTGCTCTGGAACTTTCTGCACGGCGACATATCGCGACGAATCAGCTGTTCGGCCAGTGACTTGGCGATTTCGTGGAAATCCAGAATTCATACTGACGGAATCGGCGTTTTTCCAGTGCCATCGCGAGAGCAGGCAAGCAGATAATCATTTGCGAACTCCACGACGGCGAAGCAAAGGCCGTAGATTGACTTGATGTGTGGGCATCCGTCAGAAGGTTTGCTGCACGGCGTCAAGTACCATGAATGCAATGCGGTTATCCCTACAGGCTTGCGCTCAACTGTTGCCGATGCCTATTAGGTTTAAAATCGCCGAGCCAGTTACCCGGTCCTGCAATTGGAGGCTGAAATGACGTTCCGCTCACGCCATCTGCGCAACGCGCTATACGCTGCGACGCTTTTGACTGCCGCTCTTCTGGTTGCCGCACTCCAGTGCTCCGCCCAGTCCGCTGAGCCACCACCGCCTGCCAGCCATTGGTTCGACTGGGACCAGCGGGACAACTCGAAGGCAGGTATGCTGCGCGTGTGCCACGTCTCTCCTGAAATCTATGAGGAGTTCAACCAGACGGCCCACAAGATTGCAGACGCCTGGGGAGCGACACCCAATTCCACGGGGCCGGACGAATACGCGCAATGGACATGGCAGCCAAGTGGATGCCACCTGGCATCCTTGACAGGGTTGCTCGAATACTGGCCCTGGCCGCGTTCGGATTTCCGTATGGAGAAGGCGCC
>CAIMNN010000287.1 GCA_903842845.1 uncultured Acidobacteriaceae bacterium
CAATTACAGTTGGAAATCAGCCTGTAGCTATCGTTGTGAATGCAGTTGGTAGTACAGCTTTTGTTGCCAATTATAAAGATGGAACGGTATCGGAAATCAATCTAAGCACTGATACTGTCACAGCCACGTTATCAGTTGGAACTCAACCAAATTCACTTGCGCTCACATCCAGTGGAATATTGTGGGTGGGCGGGGCAGGTTATCTTTCAGAGGTTAACACTTCAAACTTGGCGATCATTGCAACAGAAAAGATCTCAGGCAAATCGATAATTTCACTTGGCTATACCGACATGGAAAACAAGGTTGTGGTTACAACTGCGGATACATCCGGCAATGTATATGCCGATGTAATCTCACCATCTACTTTCACAAACGGAAATTCTTATGCGCCACTTGCTTCAAACGCAATATCAACACTTGGGAGTTATGTGAATACCAAGACGCAGGCACAAGTAAAAGCTTATACATCGACTTTGGCAAATTCTAATACGATTAATGTTAATCAAGTTGGCGCGGCTCCGTTAGTAGTGCAGGATGGGTGGGCTGTAGTGGAGGCGACCCCAACAGGCTTCTCAATAATCGATGCAGGAGATAATAAAGTGATAATTTCACAATCAACTTCATCGCCTGTGACTGCCATTGCGGTTGATACCAACTTGAATGCAGCTTATTTGACATTACCGGATTCAAACACAGTACTTTATGTGCCATTGCCCGGTGTCAATTGATGGCAAATTGTTCCAGGAAAAATTGATAACCGACGCGGGGTAAAGTCCCGTTTATTGCACTTTCCCCCGCGGCCTGACCTTATCCAGCTCCAGCGCGCACTCAATCGCATTCGCCGCATTCAACCTCAAGTTATCCGTCGCAACCCAAAGCCAAAGCCTCGTCACCGGCGAACTCCCCGCAATATGAATCGTCTCCGTCACGCCCTCCGGCCGCAAACGCACCAGCAGATCGTTCTGCCCCGTTGCCGCCAAGTTCGACGGCGAATCCGTATCTTCCAAAACCAGATCAATATGCTCGCCGCTCAGCGCCTGCTCAATCGAACTCAAATCTATCGGGTGCGCAAACTCGCACGCTATCGAAAAACAATGCCCGTGAAATATCGGCGCCTGCAAAAGCTGTATCACCATCTGCGATTCCGCCCCAGCCAGCCGGTGATAATGCCGCCGCACTCGCTCCGCGCAATCCGCCAACGGCGTCACCGCGCCCTCGCCAAATCCACTCAACACATTGTACGCAACCTGCGCATCAAACACCGCGCGCGGCAAAGTCTGAAAGCTCAGCAGATTCACTGTCTGCTGGTGCAGCTCGTCCATCGCAGCTGAGCCCAACTCGCTCGCCGGCTGCATCACCGTCGCCGCAGCAAATCGCACCGGCGCAGCCTTCGCCAACCGCTCCATCACCAACGCCAGCGCCAGCGCCGCCGGGTCCGCCGGCACAATCGCCGTCGTCAGCAGATCCGCACCGCTCTTGTTCCCCGCCAGCCACGGCGCGCTGATCAAAACATTCTCTTCCGCGTCCAACGTGCCGCTCATGTCAATCACCGGGCAGTTCGACCGCACCGCCTGCTTCCAGTGCAGCTCCGTCAGCGCCCGCGTCCCCGTGAAAAATGCAAAGTCCACACCCTCAAACGACTCCGGCGTTACCCGCCCGATGAACGTCACCTCATCACCTATCTGCTCCAGCTGTCCCATCACCTCTTCATCATCAAACAGGATCAGCTCCGCCCCCGATAGCGGCGAATCGAGCAACAGCTCTTTCAGCTCTTTGCCCAGCAGTGTCGATGCTCCAACGATCGCGATCTTTTGCACGGTTCTTCCCTCTTGTTTCAGCGCATCGCGTATAGCTTACGCCTCTTGTGCTCTACTGCGGGGTTTTACAAACGTTATTTTTGTGGTTCGCTCTTCGGCGCGCCGAACTGTATCCTCAGCCTGCGCCGACGCTGCCAGCCATACACCGCGCGCGCCCATATTCCGCTGAACATATACACCAGCCCGCCGTAGAAAAAAACATAGCTGTGGAACTTGAACGTGATGAACAAAGCTATCGCGATCAACACCAGCAGTTGAACCGGATGCTTCTTGCTGAACGTTATCTCTTTGCCTGACCAGAACCGCCACTTGCTCACCATCAAAAACCCGGCCAGCACAACAAACACCAGCCATATCGCAGCCACCCAAAGATTCGGCACCGGGTTGCCGCCGAAAAAATGCACCGTCGCGGCCAGCATTCCCGCCGCCGCCGGTATCGGCATGCCCACAAAATATTTCCTGTCCGGCTTCCCTGGGTTCTGCGGAACCGCATCGTGGCTGATGTTGAACCGCGCCAGTCGCGCCGCGCCGCACAACAAAAACAGAAAACAGACAAAAACTCCCGCCTGCAAAAGATGCTGATGATACTCCGGGTTCGACGTATCCGGCAGCAGCCGGAACCCCCACACAAACGCCAGCAAGCTCGGCGCAACGCCAAACGTTATCACGTCTGCCAGCGAGTCCAGCTCTTTTCCAAACTCGGTTGTCGTATGCGTCAACCGCGCAATGCGTCCGTCCAGCGAATCAAACGGAATCGCCAAACAGATAGCCAGCGCTGCCCAATCCAGATGCTGCGGAACCTCGTTCGTCGCCTTCGCCGTCAGCGCTTCAAATATCTGTGTTATCGCAAAAAATCCCGCCGCAATATTACCTGACGTAAACAGCGACGGCAGCACATACATGCCGCGGCTCAACTGATGCCGCCGCTTGCGCTTCAATGCAAGCTGCCGGTGCTCGTTCACTTCAGGCTGCATTAAGTTCATCGGCTCCGCTGCCTCGCCAAAATCGTCGTTCCGCCGCTCACCTTCTGCCGCAGCTTCACCTGCACCTCTGCATCAGCAGGAAGAATCACATTCACGCGCGAGCCAAACTTCATCATCCCCATCCGCTCGCCGCGCTCAACCATCTGCCCCACCTTCAAATTGCAAACAATGCGCCGCGCCAGCAAGCCCGCTATCTGCTTGAACGTAATCTCGATCCCTTCGCCGCGCACTGTCACAATGCTCTGCTCGTTCTGCACCGCGCTGTCCGGGTTCATCGCGTTCAGGTAGAGCCCCTTCTTGTACTCCACGTGCACCACCTCGCCGGCTATCGGCATCCGGTTCACGTGCACGTTGAAGACGCTCAAAAAAATGCTGATTCGCTGCCGCGGTCCATCCGGCGTCTCTATCGCCACAGTCTCCGTCACCGTTCCGTCACCCGGCGAGACGATCAGCCCCGGCTCCGTCGGAATCACCCGTTCCGGGTCGCGGAAGAACCACAGAAAAAACGCAGCCAGCAGCAGCGGCAAAACCGCCCACCACCAGTTGCCCGTGAACCAGACTACAACGCCGGCAACCAGCAAAAATGCCGCGCCATACAAATATCCATCTCGTACCATAGCTCTTAAATTATACGGGCGTTCCAACCATCAAGCGCAGCCAATCTTCTCCTGCTCGCTACTCGCGCGTTGTCATTCCGTGCGCAGCGAGGAATCTGCATTTGCTTTTCATCCTGCTCACAGGGCGCGCCTCGTTCTCCTCAACCCCTACAGGCCAGGCTCTATTTACTACGCCATATCGTCTTGTAACAGGGCACAGCTTTAGCCGGGCTGAAAATCTCTTCGATTGTCTTGGATTTTTGCAACTCTAATATACTCTTCAATTCGTAAACTTCTCACTCACGGCTCGTATCCGCTCTCGCCCCGCCATCGGTTCCTCATGCCTGCTTGGCACAGGATTCTCGCAGGGGAGCTCCTACAAGCTCACGTTCGACGAAAAGCCAAAAGATCAGTGTTGCAAGCCGCTTCAGGCCACCGCTGAACGTTGTCCAATGGCCGTTATCAGGTCCTTGGCGTGCAGCTTCAGCTTCTTCAGCTTCACTTCTTCCAGTTGCTCTTCGGCACTGAGGTAGGGCTTGCCGGCCAGCTCTTCCAAACGCAGGTCATAACGATGGTGCTCGGCGTGCAAGCGGTCTATCTCAGAAAGTACTTCGTCCATGACGCACCTCCATATTACTGAATCTTCACATATATCGTCATTGGGTCTATCAGGGCAAGAGCCGCCGTAACATTCTGGTAATAAAAATGTGGATTGCCTCTGGAAAGTTGCAATTAGCGTGACGGCCATCACCTCCAGCCTCAAACAGCCCGGCTAAACAGCACCGCATCCTCTGTCGGTCCCCCGTCGTTCCTACTCTGGTAATACCCAGCCCGCCGCCCCTCAGCCGCAAACCCGCGCGCCAGGTAAAACCCTATCGCCCGCTCATTCGATTCCCGCACCTCAAGCTGAATCCTGCCAACACCACGCGCTTCGCAAAATCCAACCAGAGCCCTCAACAGCTCCTCACCAATCCCTCGCCGCTGAAACTCGCTCCGCACCCCAATCGACTCTATCTCCGCCTCACCGGCCACAGTCGCCACCACCAAAAACCCCACCAGCGTCTCGTTCTCTTCCGCCACAACCACGTCTCTGCGCAAACTCGCCCCACCGGCCTCCCGCATCGACTCCACCAGCACCACCCACTGCGCGTGGCTCCACTGCGGCGCTTCTTTCAACTCACCAGCCAGCGCCATCAACACATCCACGCGCTCCATCGCCTGTGCCGCATTCAGCCAGGTAACATTCATCTGCTCTTCCAAAATATCTCCGCGTCCGAACGCCGCAGATAATTCCCATCCAACTGCAACGGCTCTGTAAACTCACCGCGCGCAATCCGCCCCACCGCATATTGGACCGCAAACGCCGCCGTCGGCTCCGCTGCTCGCATCACCAGTGCCTCCGGAACCGCGCTCCACAAAACCTCTTCCGCCGCATCATCGCACACTGCGATTCTGCGCCCATCAAGGCCCGCAAGCTTCAACTCGGCAACATTGGCTAATGATTCGCGTTCCGCAACATTCGCCAGCGACTCACCGCCGCTCACACGCAAATAAACCTCATGCCGGTGCGCATCAAGCGCCGCCGCATCGCATTCGCCCAGCGCCGCCAGCAGTTCCAACCGTGAAAGCGCAACCAACCGCGCCCCCACTCCCGCGCTCAAACCCAGCGCAGTGCTCACACCAACCCGCACGCCGGTAAAGCTCCCAGGTCCGTTCACCACCACAATTGTTCCAATTTCCTTCGTGCTCACGCCAGCCGACGCAAGCAACTTCTCCAGCTCGCCCAGTATCGTCGCCGCCTCATTCCGCTCCGCCAGCTCCCGCTCGGCCACCAACTCCGCCACGCCGCCAACCAGCCGCGACAACGCAATCGTCCCGCGCGCACCGCACGTGTCAATTCCAAGCAACACAGAGTCGTCCTTCATTTGACCCATCTTGTTTAGTACATACTCCACTCTTTACTTTGCACAAAACCGTCCGTTCCACTTTGATCCCTATTGACTAGACCCTAGACGCTAGGCCCTGTCTTTACACCGCATCCAGCGCCTGCTCCAAATCGTGTATCAAGTCCTCTTCGTCCTCGATGCCCACGCTCAGCCGCACCAGCCCCTCCGTAATTCCCAACCGCTCACGCTCTTCCGGCGCAATCGCCATATGCGTCGTCGTCGCCGAGTGCGAGGCCAAACTCTCCACTCCGCCCAAACTCTCCGCATTCAAAAACAACTTCAGCGCTCCCAGGAATTTCCCCGCCGCATCACGCGAACCCAGGTCAAAGCTCATCATCGACCCAAAACCTCTCTGCTGCCGCGCCGCCAACTCATGCTGTGCGTGCCGCTCCAATCCCGGATAATTCAGCCGCGTCAGCTTGCCCGTCCGCTCCCCATACTGCGCCAAAAACGTCGCCACAGCATTCCCATTCACTTCATGCTTATCCATCCGCAACGGCAGCGTCTTGATTCCCCTCAACACCAAAAAGCATTCAAACGGCGACAAAATCCCCCCCGCCGCCTTCTGCACCAAGTGGAACCGCTCCTTGTGCGCCGCCGTCGTCCCTATCAGCGCACCGCCCAAACCATCGCTGTGCCCATTCAAAAACTTTGTCGTCGAGTGCATCACCACATCCGCGCCCAGCGCTATCGGGCTCTGCAACGCCGGGCTCAGGAACGTGTTGTCCACGCTCACTTCAACCCCGTGCGCATGCGCCAGCTCGCTCACCGCCTTGATGTCAGTCACCTGCATCAACGGATTCGTCGGCGTCTCAATATGTATCAGCCGCGTCTGCGCCTTTATCGCACGCCGCACCGCCTCCACATCGCTCGTGTCCACATACTCAACTTCAATCCCATAATTCCGGATGATCAAATTCAACAGCCGCGCCGTCCCGCCGTACACATTGTGGCTGCAGATCAAATGCTCGCCCGTCTTCAGCATCGCAACCAGCCCGTAGACCGCCGCCATCCCGCTCGCAAACGCGTGCCCACTGTGCCCACCCTCCAACGCCGCCAGCGCCGCCTCCAACCTATCCCGCGTCGGGTTCCCCGCCCTCGAGTAGTCATACCCTCGGTCCGTCCCAATCCCCGTCAGCTCAAACGTCGACGTCGCATAGATCGGAACATTCACCGCCCCAGTCAGCGGATCCGGCCACTGCCCCGCATGTACCGCCAACGTCGAATACTTGTAATCGCTCATCGTCCAGTCTCCCAAACCAAAAATCCCAACCCATCTAGACTATCGTTACCCACCCTAATATGTGTCATCCTGAGCGAAGCAATCCACGCACCGCGTGGATTGTGCAGTCGAAGGACCTGCAGTTGCTTTTGTCGTTGCTTTTCGCCCAGTACCCCAACGATTTATCCCCGATATCAACCCCGCCG
>CAIMNN010000288.1 GCA_903842845.1 uncultured Acidobacteriaceae bacterium
AGCGCGTCTGCCGCATGCTCCAACGCAACCTGCTCGCCGCTGGGTGTAAATAGAATTGCCGGCAGCGCATGCGCCTGGTAGGCGGCGACAACACCAGATTTGAAGCGCTGATAGTAACGATAATTCACCGCGCCAGCCAAACTGTTGGCAAGAATCTCGCTGATGCATTCAGCCGTTTGAATGCCGTAGCTGTGAAACATCAGACCAAACTGGTTGCGTAATTCATCGAGCGTCGTCGTGATTCCCTCGGCACTGCCGACATCCGCGATTTCATCAATGGCAAGTTGAGAGCTGAGTGTCTTGAGATCTGCCAGGTGCTGTTGATAAAGCCTCGCCCGTGTCGCTGGCAGACCAAACATCACGAGTCGCCGCTTGCGCCCAGCCCATGGAATGGGCGCGGCAGGCTCGCCGACATTTGAGCCGATGCCGGTGAGCAACATCGGCTTTGATGAATATTTCTTTATCTCTTCGAAATAGCCCGTGTTCGAAGTGATAGTTGCGTCACTAAGCGAGAGAATTTGCCGGAAGATACTTTTCTGAAGCCATGAGCCCATCCAGGTTTTATTAGGGAAGCGTCCGGTTGCATACAACTCATGAAAAAAAGTGACCAGGCGGCAATCAAGCGACTTTAAGCGCCGCAGAACACCCGACAGCCAAACCGGTAGGCCCTCTTTGGAATAGCTGTATGAAGTGTAATGAAGAAGGATTGTCGTAGTTTTGCGCGGCTGGAGAAGCATGTTGACAGCCTTTTCAAGTGCAGCCGCACTTTGCCCGCGAAGAGGATGAATTCTGTGTGGTCCAGTAATAACAGGAGTCGGCGATTCATGCGGCCGCCAGACAACAAAATTGCTCAGCTCGCCGTTCAATTGAGACAATGCATCGCCCAGATGTAGCGCGAATTCGCCAAGGCCATCGAGTGCAGGCGGAAAACGCGGCACGATCTGGATCAGTTGCGAACCGTGATTTCGCGCCGCGTTGCTCATTGCACCTACAAGAATATCTTAGAAATGAAAACGGCCCGGAGCAAAACTTCCGGACCGTTCACAAAGAGTGGGGAAAACTACGCGACCCGCTCGATCACGACTGACTCGAGCACAACGGCCTTGTGCGGTTTGTCCTGCGAGTTGCGCGGCACCAGCGAGATTTTGGTCACCAGGTCCTGACCTTCAACAACCTCGCCGAAGATGGTGTGCTTGCCGGTCAACCACGTTGTGGGTGCGACAGTAATGAAGAACTGGCATCCATTGGTGTTTGGGCCGCTGTTGGCCATGGCCAGTTTGCCGGGAGCGTCAAACTTATGACGCGAACCACTGGTTTCATCCTCGAAGCGATAACCGGGGCCTCCCATGCCACTGCCGGCCGGGTCGCCACCCTGGATCATGAAGTCAGGGATAACGCGATGGAAGATGGTTCCGTCGTAAAGCTTGTCGCTTGATTTAGCGCCGGTGATGGGGTGTTTCCACTCGCGCCTGCCCTCTGCAAGTTCAATAAAGTTCTTCACTGTGACCGGTGCGTCGCTCTCAAACAAGCGAACCGTGATCTTGCCCTCGCTGGTATTGAAGATCGCGTAGGTGCCTGCTGCCAATGCCATTTGATTCTCCTTGGAGGCTGCTCGTAATGCATTGCCTTAGATGATTCTCTCAAATCCGGCAGGCTCTTCCGGGGCGTCCGCTATTTTTTAGGCTCTGGTGTCGCCGGTGCATGTGTGGCATCGTCATTCGGCGGCAACGACGGCATCTGTTCGCCCTCGCGCACGATGGTGACCTTTTTGATGATCACTGGCTTGAGCGGCTTGTCGTTCTTGTCGCGCGGAACGCGGGCAATCGCTTTGATCACTTCCAGGCTGGGTACATCACATTGGCCAAAGATCGTGTATTTCTGGTTCAGAGTGTCGTAATCGGTTTCGGTGATAAAGAACTGTCCGCTATTCGTGTTGGGACCGCCGTTGGCCATCGCCAGTTTCGCGGGTGTGTCAAAGTTGAGCGTGGGGTCAAGCTCATCTGCAAAGGTGTAACCCGGGTTTCCGCTGCCATTGCCGATCCGGTCACCGCCCTGGATCATGAACTCCGGAACGACGCGCGAAAACTTTGAGCCGTCATAATATCTCTTGTGCAGGACCTTGGTCTGGGTTGCAGGGTCAAGCCATGCCTTTGTGCCTTCAGCTAGAGCGATAAAGTTCTCAACCGTCTTGGGGGCTTGCTTTTGATAAAACTGGCAGGTGATGCGGCCCATGGTTGTATCCAGGACCGCAGAGGGCCCATTTGGTCGTGGCGCATTATTGTCGCCATGATCCTCTGCCTGCTGTTGAGCTATAGCGGCTGGCCCCGAAAAAATACTCAAGCTAATGAAGAAAATGATTGAGAGTGACTTACACGTTTTCATTTCGTCAAGAAGATTAACATTGTAAGTTTTCGGTTAGCAAAGAAAATATTAACTAAACAATCTGTTTACAATATATAGCGGAGAGTTTCTTGCGCAAGCCCTCTCCGCCGTTCTTTAAATCGTATAAATTATCTGCTTAAAGCCGGTTTCACCTGGGCCGGTTTTGCTTGTGCCGGTGCCGGCGTTGTTGCCGGTGTTGTCGCGGCAGCACCCGGAAGTGGCGGCAACGGCTGGCCCTCATGGACAATGGTGACCTTCTTCAGCACAACCGGGGTCAGTGGCTTGTCGTTCTCGTCTCGCTGTACATGGGTTATCGCTTTAACCACGGAAACGCTCGAGTCATCGCACTGGCCGAAAAGCGTGTACGTCTGGCTCAGAGAAGGGTATTCAGTCTCTGTAATAAAAAACTGGCTGCCGTTGGTATTCGGTCCGGAGTTGGCCATGGCAAGCCTGCCTGGCTTGTCAAAGTTCAGGTTGGGATCAAACTCATCCCTGAAGGTGTAGCCAGGGTCGCCCATCCCTGTGCCAGTTGGGTCACCGCCTTGGGCCATGAAGTCGGGAATCACGCGATGGAAGATCGTGCCGTCAAAATATTTTTTTCCGTGCATCTTCTTATGCGTGTTCGGGTCGGTCCAATCCTTCGTCCCCTCGGATAGTCCGATGAAGTTCTCAACGGCGTTGGGTGCCTGCTTCTGGTAAAACTGGCAGGTGATGCGCCCCATCGAAGTATCCATGACAACGGTCGGGCCGTTTGGAACGGTCAAGACGGCCGGAGTAGCGCTGGGTGCGTCGGGGAGTTCTTCCGTTGCGGGTTTCTGCGTCTGTTGAGCAGTCAGAACCGCGGGCAAAAGCCCGGCGGCCAGGAACAGTGCGAAGGTCGATGTCAGATTCTTCATAAGCGAAATCAGAATAACAGGGCGGCAATGGGGAATCCAATGCCGCCCAAGTAAGAAATAGTGTTTAGTAACGCCAGCTAGTCAGGTCCGCGCCCTTCGGTGCTGTCTTCTGGATACGGTCGAGTATCTTGTCTACATACATCGTGTTGTAGTGCAACCGCGAGTAGGCGTTCGGCTGCGTGAAATCGCCATTCCAGCAATGTTCGGCGCGCG
>CAIMNN010000289.1 GCA_903842845.1 uncultured Acidobacteriaceae bacterium
CAACGAGCGGCCGGGGACATACTGCATGACGATGTAAGCTTCGTCGCCGGTTTCGCCAACCTCATAGATGGCGCAGACGTTTGGATGGTCGATTGCCGAAGCGAGTCGGGCTTCGCGCAGAACAGTGTTGCGCATCTGCTCAGCGCTGAGCAAACCAGTCCGAAGTATCTTGAGCACGACCGGGCGCTGCAGCAAGTTGTCATTGGCAAGGTAGACGACGCCACTGCCGCCGGAGCCCAGCTTGCGAATAATTTCGTATTGTTCAATCTGTCTGCGTGCCATCGTTCAAGTTGATTGTAGTCTTCTGGCTGTGAAGAAAGTATCAAGATGTAAATATTCGTCGTGTTCATCTTTTACAATTCAATAAACCAGCAGGATTTCCCCATACGAGAAATACTCGATTCCTTTTTGCATCCAAGGAGCATCCACATGCGCAAGACTCTCAACTTCCCTTTCTCGCTGACATTTGCTTTGACAGCAGTCGCATTCGCGGCTGCGCTTGGTTGCAATGCGCAGCAGTACAAATCGCAGACCGACATTCCTGAGCATTTCACGCCGCCGTGCCATGACTGCGATTACGAGAAGCGCGTTGAGATGATTCCGATGCGCGATGGAGTGAAGCTTTACACGGTGATCGTTGTCGCTAAGGGCGCGAAGAATGCGCCGATCGTGCTGACGCGCACGCCGTACAACGCGGCGGGACGTGCGACCCGCTCCGAGTCGCAACATATGCTGGACGCTCTGCCGTTGAGCGATCAGGAGTTTGTGCAGGCGGGCTTCATTCGCGTTTATCAGGATGTACGCGGCAAGTACGGCTCCGAAGGCGGATACATTATGACGCCGCCGCCGGTGGGACCGCTGAACACAACCGGCACCGACGACACCACCGACGCGTGGGACACCATCGACTGGCTGGTGAAGAACGTGAAAGAGTCGAATGGCCGCGTCGGTATGATCGGCTCGTCGTATGAGGGTTTCACAGTGGTGATGGCATTGCTGAATCCGCATCCCGCGTTGAAGGTCGCTGCGCCGGAGAGCCCGATGGTCGACGGTTGGATGGGCGATGACTGGGCGCACTATGGTGCGATGAGGCAGACCGGCAACCTGGATTACATAATCGGACAGGAAACGTCGCGCGGCGGTGGCAGCGGTTTGCCGGGCACCGAGCGTGACGATTACACCGAATGGCTGAAGCATGGCTCGACCGGCGATTACGCGGTCTTTGCGGGGATACAGGACATCGGCTTTACAAAGATGTTGGCTGACCACCAGGCCTACGATGCCTATTGGCAAGGGCTTGCGCTGGACAAGCAGATTGCAAAGACCCCGCTGACGGTTCCGACATTGTGGGAGCAGGGACTCTGGGACCAGGAAGATATGTGGGGCGCAATCCACAGCTACACGGCGTGGGAGCCGCAGGACAAGAACAACGACAAAAATTTTCTTGTCATGGGTCCGTGGCGTCACAGCCAGATAAACCGCACTGGCACATCGCTCGGCCCGCTGAAGTGGGATAGCGACACCGCTCTGCAATACCGGCGCGATGTGATTCTGCCGTTCTTCAAACAGTATTTGGTTGAAGGCGCGCCCAAGGCCGACACGCCGCCGGTGTGGATCTACAACACAGGCGAAAAGCATTGGGAGCGTTACGCAAGTTGGCCGCAGAGCTGCGACGCAAATTGCCCGCATAAAGCTGAGCCGCTCTACTTGACAGCGAGCAACGGCGTTACCGGCGCGGGTGGTTTGAGCTTTGAGAAGCCGCAGACGACCAAGGATGCAAGCCGCGATTATGACGAGTTCATCTCCGACCCTGCCAAGCCGGTTCCCTATCGCGCGCGGCCCGTGGTCGGCAGCGATTACCCGGGTTGGGGCGATTGGCTAGATCGGAGAGCACACGTCTGAACTCCAGTCACTCCGCGAAATCTCGTATGCCGTCTTCTGCTTGAA
>CAIMNN010000290.1 GCA_903842845.1 uncultured Acidobacteriaceae bacterium
GTTACTTGATGATCTCGCTGATGGTGCCGGCGCCGACGGTGCGGCCGCCTTCGCGGATAGCGAAGCGCAGGCCCTTCTCCATCGCAACCGGAGTGATCAGCTCAACTTGCAACTGAACGTTGTCGCCCGGCATCACCATCTCAACACCTGCTGGCAACTCCGCCACGCCCGTTACGTCCGTCGTGCGGAAGTAGAACTGCGGACGGTAGCCCTTGAAGAACGGAGTGTGACGCCCGCCTTCTTCCTTGCTCAGAACGTAAACCTCGCCCTTGAAAACAGTGTGCGGAGTAATCGATCCGGTCTTGGCCAGAACCATGCCGCGCTCCACGTCTTCCTTCGGAATGCCGCGCAGCAGCAGACCAGCGTTGTCGCCGGCCAGGCCTTCGTCGAGCTGCTTCTTGAACATCTCAACGCCCGTGCAAACCGTCTTGCGCGTCTCGCGGAAGCCGACGATCTCAACTTCTTCGCCAACCTTCACCTTGCCGCGCTCAATACGACCCGTGACAACAGTGCCACGGCCCGAGATCGAGAAGATGTCTTCGATCGGCATCAGGAACGGAAGGTCGATCATGCGCGCAGGCAACGGAACGTTCTTGTCCACTGCTTCCATCAGCTCGTCGATCTTCGCTTCCCACTGGGCTTCGCCGTTGAGCGCGCCGAGTGCCGAACCGCGGATCACCGGAACATCGTCGCCCGGGAACTGATACTTCGAGAGCAGCTCGCGGACTTCCATCTCAACCAGGTCGATCAGCTCGCCGTCTTCAACCGCGTCGCACTTGTTCAGGAAGACGCAGATGTAAGGCACGCCAACCTGACGAGCGAGCAGCACGTGCTCCTTGGTCTGGGGCATGGGGCCGTCGGTCGCCGCGACAACGAGGATAGCGCCGTCCATCTGCGCTGCGCCCGTGATCATGTTCTTGATGTAATCGGCGTGCCCCGGGCAATCAACGTGCGCGTAGTGGCGGTTCGGCGTCTCGTACTCAACGTGCGCCGTCGCGATCGTGATGCCGCGCTCGCGCTCCTCTGGAGCGTTGTCGATCGAATCAAACGAACGGAAGGCGATCTTCGGGTTGTGCTTCGACAACACCTTCGTGATAGCGGCCGTCAACGTCGTCTTGCCGTGATCAATATGCCCGATCGTTCCCACGTTCACGTGCGGTTTCGAACGATCAAATTTTTCCTTCGCCATAACTAACTCCGAGTTCCTTTCGTGCTTTGCTGCCAGTTCTAATCGTGGAGCGCCGGCGTTCCGGCTCCAGCCCCATTTTTTCCTAGGCCTTCGGCTCAAACAGCGAGCCGTGTTGCTGGCCTTACTTGCCCTGCGCGCGGCCAATAATTTCATCGGCGATCATGCGAGGCGCTTCCTCGTAGTGCGCGAACTGCATCGAGTAGGATGCGCGCCCTTGCGTCGAGGAGCGGATATCGTTGACGTAGCCAAACATTTCCTTCAGCGGAACGATGGCCTTGATGACCTGCGAACCGGCGGCGTGCTCCATGCCCTCGATGCGGCCACGGCGTGAGTTGATGTCGCCGATGATGGTTCCCATATGCTCCTCGGGAACGGTGACTTCGACGGCCATGACGGGCTCGAGAAGAACCGGGCTGGCCTTGCGAACGGCTTCCTTGAATGCGATGGAGCCGGCAAACTTGAAGGCCATTTCGTTCGAGTCGACATCGTGATAGCTTCCGTCGTAGAGAAATACCTTGACGTCAACAATTGGGTAGCCAGCCAGGATGCCGAGCTCGATTGCGCCCTGCACACCCTGGTCGATGGGCTTGATGTATTCCTTCGGAATCGAGCCGCCTTTAATTTCGTTGACGAATTCGTAACCCTTGCCGGGCTCGTTCGGTTCAACGCGGAGTTTGCAGTGGCCGTAGTTGCCCGAGCCGCCGGTCTGACGGATGTACTTGCCTTCGGCTTCGGCGTGCTTGCGGATGGTCTCGCGGAAGGCGACCTTGGGTTCGCCAACGTTGGCTTCAACCTTGTGCTCGCGCTTCATGCGGTCGACGAGAATTTCGAGGTGCAACTCGCCCATGCCGCTGATGATGGTCTGGCCAGAATCCTCGTCGGTGCGGACCTTGAAGGTCGGGTCCTCGTCCGAGAGGCGGGAGAGGGCGATGCCCATCTTCTCCTGGTCGGCCTTGGTCTTGGGCTCGATGGCCACAGAGATAACAGGCTCCGGAAAGACGATGGCGCCGAGAGCGATGGCGTGATGCGGATCGCAGAGCGTGTCGCCGGTCTTGAGTTCCTTGAGGCCGACAGCGGCGCAGATATCGCCAGCGTAGATCTCGGTGATGTCCTCACGCTTGTTGGCGTGCATCTTGACCAGACGGCCCACGCGCTCGGTCTTGCCCGTGCGTGGATTCATAACCGTGTCGCCGGTCTTCAAGCCGCCCGAGTAGATGCGGATGAAGGAGAGCTTGCCGAAGGGGTCATTGATGAGCTTGAAGGCAAGCGCCGAGAAGGGGTCCTTGTCGTCAGCTTTGCGGATAAGGATGTGCGAGTGATCGCGCGGGTCGATCCCCTCAACCGCGGGAACATCGAGCGGGCTGGGCAGGTAGTCGACGACGGCGTCGAGGAGGGTCTGCACGCCCTTGTTCTTGAAGGCGGAGCCGCAGATGACCGGGAAGATCTTGAGCGCAATGGTGGCATTGCGAATGCCGGCCTTGAGCTCGGGAATGGTGGGCAGCTCGCCCTCGAGGAATTTTCCGAGGAGATTGTCGTCGGTTTCGGCGACAACTTCAATGAGCTGGGTGCGGAAGGCTTCGGCCTTCTTGCGCAGGTCGGCGGGAATCTCTTCAACCGTGAACTTTGCGCCCATGGTCTCGTCGTGCCAGACAACGGCCTTCATCTCGATGAGGTCGATGACGCCCTTGAAGTTGGCCTCAGCGCCGATGGGAATCTGCAGGGCAACGGGGCGAGCGCCGAGGCGCTTGCGGATGGTGTCGAGAACGTGCTCGAAGTCGGCACCGTTCTTGTCCATCTTGTTGACGAAGCAGATACGCGGAACGTGGTACTTGTCACCCTGACGCCACACGGTCTCGGTCTGGGGCTGAACGCCGGAGACGGAGTCAAACAACGCGACTGCGCCGTCGAGAACGCGGAGTGAACGCTCGACCTCGGCGGTGAAGTCGACGTGGCCGGGGGTGTCAATGATGTTGATGCGGTAGTCATTCCATGTGCAGGTGGTTGCGGCGGAGGTGATGGTGATGCCGCGCTCCTGCTCCTGCTCCATGTAATCCATGGTCGCAGTGCCTTCGTGCACTTCTCCGATACGGTGCGTGATGCCCGTATAGAAGAGAATGCGCTCGGTCGCTGTCGTTTTTCCGGCGTCAATATGCGCCATGATCCCGATGTTCCGGCAACGATTTAGAGGTACTGTGCGAGCCACGTTTTCATCATCCTTGCGGGCTGAACCCGCTGTTTCTTGTTTCTGTCGTAAGGGCGGCTAATTCGGCCAACCCACTCCTTGAAATTTCCTACAACCCCGGTTCGTTCCACCCGACTTTCGGTGTGACGCGCTTAGCGGTTGCCGCACGCAGCGCTTACCAGCGGTAGTGCGAGAAGGCCTTGTTGGCCTCGGCCATGCGATGAACGTCTTCCTTCTTCTTCATCGCTGCGCCACGACCGTTGGCTGCGTCGAGGAGCTCGTTTGAGAGCTTGTCAACCATGCCTTTTTCGCCGCGGCCACGACCATAGCTGATGATCCAGCGGATGGAGAGTGAGGTGCGACGGTCGGCGTTGACCTCGACCGGAACCTGATAGTTGGCGCCACCGACACGGCGGGTCTTGACCTCGAGCAGCGGCTTGCAGTTCTCAACGGCCTTCTTGAAGAGCTTGAGAGCCTCTTCGCCGCCGCCACGCTCTTCGAGGTTCTTCATCGCCTTGTAGAAGATGCCCTGCGCGGTGGACTTCTTGCCGCCCCACATCATCGAGTTCACAAACTTGGTGACCAAGGTGGAACCGTAGACCGGATCCGCCGCCAATTCGCGCTTACCAATGTGCCCTTTTCTTGGCATAGTTCAACAATCCTCACGCTTCAAACTTGCTGTTGCCGCGACTCACTGTGAAGCTTGCCGCGTTTGCCGATGCCGGATAACCGGAAGTCGGCGAAAGACTACTTCTTACCAGGTGCTCCGGCCTTGGCGCGCTTTGCGCCGTACTTGGAGCGGCTCTGCGAGCGGTTTGCGACGCCGACGGAATCAAGCGTGCCGCGCACCACGTGATAACGCACACCGGGCAGATCCTTGACACGGCCGCCGCGGATGAGCACGATGGAGTGCTCCTGGAGGTTGTGGCCGATGCCGGGAATATAGGTGGTGACCTCAATGCCGTTGGTCAGGCGGACACGCGCAACCTTGCGCAGCGCCGAGTTCGGCTTCTTGGGGGTCTGGGTGTAGACACGCGTGCAAACTCCGCGACGCTGAGGCGAACCCTGCAGTGCCGGGGAGGCCGTCTTGTAACGGGGCGCTGTGCGTCCCTTCTTCACCAGCTGATTAAACGTAGGCAATTGAAGCTCCTTGCTGCAAAAAAACAAATCCTGTTTTGAGCGCTAGCAACCCAGGCCGACGCAAGTCGCGCGTCCGGCCATGCAGTACCGCGCGCATAGACGCACGTGTCTGCTGTTGCTTCGCGTCTCGAACTACTCAATTCAGACGAGAGCCTCGACGGTGGCCGAGCGTTTTTGATTCCTTTCGGGATCGAAAAGCCGACTCCGTTTCGGTGGCTCCGGCCTACATAGCCCTCCAAGGTGGAGAACGCGCAGGCTCCGATGCGACCACCCTTATCCCCCCGCAAGTAGAGAAACCCAAGGGTAAATCGGCAGATGATGCTGCTTTCTGCCTTTGGCTACCGTGCCGAGACTGATATTACTGTCGGCCGGTTCGCCTTACTGACTCCCGACTTTGGCGCAAACCCTTTGTTCTGTTGACCGCTTATCACAGACAAGTAACAAGGCACACGTCAGGAGACGTTCTTGCGGAACCTTATAAAGATAACAAGAATGGGAGCGGAAATCAAATTCTCCGCAAAATTAATCTCAATTGATGGAGGAATTGAGGTGGGGAGGAAGGAGAAAGAGCCGGTTGGATGCGGTTTGCACAATTATTCGTGCAAAGCACACCCACTCCGGCCCACCTTATCAAATCGTTGAGCGATTACTGCTCGATATTGTGGAAGGCCCATGCGCCATTTTCGAAGTCCATATCGGCCTGGCGCTTTTCGGCAATCTTGTTGTTGGCGTTGTGGAGGATGATGTCTTGAAGCTCATTGGGTAGCGCTGCGATGTCGTGGGTTTCCATAAAGACAACGACGCGACCGGGGCCCTTGACGCCAGGGACGACCTCATTGCGAATCTCGTGTATGTCGCGAGCCTTGAACTTGAGCGCGGCGACGGTCGTCACCTCATACTGGAATTTGCCGCCGGCATCCTGACGCCACTCGATGACATCCTTGCCGTTGGGCAGCTTGATGAGCTTCTTGCCGGCATCAGTGAGTGTGAAGTCGCCCCATGCCTTGTTCTGGGGGTAGAGCTTTGTGAGAATCCAATACTTGGCGAGAAGTCCAGCCTGAAGTCCGCTCTGATCTACCTTGAAATTCATTGGAACCGCGGCGGCCTGGTCATAGTGAGCCTGGATGAGTGGTAGAGCCTGCTCGTTGGTCAGTTCCGGCTTGCAGCCGGTGAGTGTGAAAAGGGCGGCAACGCCGACCAGTAAAAGCGAGGTGCGAAGTATGCGTGCAAACATTCCTGTATCCTCCAAATGCCTATGTGTACCTATACAGTCCACAGTGAAACATTGACCGAAAGTGCAGATGGTCTCAGTGACACGGCGCACAGCGTACAGGCAAACCGGGCAAATTCATTCGCAGGAATTTTACGCCTATCCGGAGGATGCGGTCGATATTTATTCAGTTACCTTTTTGAGGCGGAGAGGTTGAGGTGTTCGGGCTCGTTAGGTTCGTCGGGCTCGTCTTTAGCGGCTGGTTTGTCAACCATGCGGTCCAGCAACATATGAATAAAACCGGGCTCATCCAATTTGAGGCAGACGGAGGCGTTGGGTGGGCCGTCGGTTTTGTGGGTGAAGCCTTTGTTGTCGACGTCGATGTGCATGGGTGTTGCTGGGCAGAGTTCGGGCTTGAAGGCGTAGGTGACGGCAACGGGGTCGTAGAGGGTTGGGGTGTCAGGGTAGTCTGCGTTGTTGTTACGCCACTGGTGGTAGAGGAGAGTGAGCTGGTCATTGAGTGGGCTACCGCTGGCGAAGATGGACTCACGCTCTTTGAGGTCAAGGTGGACCTGGGTGGAATCAAGCGGAAGCATGGTGATGGGCACACCTGAGGCGAGAATGGCGCGTAGGCCCTTGGGATAGCGGTTGATGTTCCACTCGGCGTCGGGCGGGTGAAGTGCGCCGTTGGGGCCGTCGTATCCGCGGTCGATGCTGCCGCCCATGAGGACGATGCGCTTGAGCTTTTTGAATGTGACTGGGTCGACGGAGAGCGCGGTCTCAACGTTGAAAAGCGGGCCGATGGCAATGAGTGTGACCTGGCCGGGGTGAAGACGAATCTGGCGGAGCATGAAGTCGATGCCGTCACCGTATTTGCGCTTGGGCTGGCGGAGGGCGTAGGCGGCCTGAGTCATTGGGTTTGCGGCGCGGGTAACAACGCCCGGAAAAACGGGGATGTCTTTGTGGCCGGTGGCGGCGAGGAAGCGTTCGACGAGGCGTGCCCGAAGCTCGGTGTTGCCATAGGTGGTGGTCACGCCGAGGAACTTGAACTCGGGGCTGTTGAGGGTGAGAGCAAGGGCGAAAGCGTCGTCGATGTCGTCGCCGATGTCGGTGTCGAGGAGGACGAGTTGCTTTTCTGGGGCGGAGGGTTTTGTGGCCGGCTTGGAAGTTTGTGCAGAGAGGTGCGTTGCCGCTGTGGAGACGGCGAGCAACAGAAAGAGGCTGAAGGCTAGAGAATGCTTCATGCAATACACTCTACACGCATCTTTTTATGTACAACACAAAGAGGCATAGTAATGTGCAACAAAAAGAGGCACAGCGCGGGCTGTGCCTCTTCTATTTATTACACGATGTGTCAGTTCACAATCATTTGGAAGGACGTGCTGCGCTGCACGTTGACGGAGGTTCCGCTGACGGTGACGGTGCCGCCTACGATCAAGAGCCGGCTGTCGCAGCCGGTGAAGGAGAACCCGATGACACCGGTGAGAACGGCCAGGAGCAGGATGCGCAGCCAGCGGTTGAGATGTTTGCGCCGGCGGCCGATGAGCAGCATGAATGGTGCCGAGAAGATGGCGAGGGCTAAAGCGATGGTGGGAGCGCCGGGCTTTGATGGTGTGGACGCTGCGGCCTGAATGGGTGAGTTGAATGTGACGGTAATCTGTGTGGTTCCGCTGCCGGCTTTGACCGTTGCCGCTGTGGCGGACCAGGTGACGCCGGGAGCCATGCCGGCGAAGGAGAAGTTGATGTCCTGCGCCAGAGTGGTGGCCGGTGCGACGGGCGAGACGGTGAGGACGTACTTCGCTGTCTTGGTGGGCGCGAGAAAAACGACCGGTGTGTTGGAGCTGAGCTTGAAGTCTTCAACCAGAACGCCGAGAAGACCGCTGTCGGAGGTGTTGAAGGTGGCGTTGCCGGAGTAAACAGCTTTGAGATTGTTGACACCGAGGTCGCCGAATGCGAGTTGATACTTTGCGGTGCCGGAGGCGTCGAGGGGCACAGTGGCCAGCGAGCCGAACTGGTGCGAGATGGGGTTCTGGATATAGAAGGTGACGGTGCCGGCGGGGGTTCCATTGGCAGAGGTGACGACTGCGGTCAGAGTGACGGGGTTGGAGACGAAGACAGGATTGACATCGGCCGTTAGCGCGGTGGATGTGACGATGAGCGGAGAGTTGACGACGACATTGGTGCAGCCAGAGACAGAGTTGTACGTAGAAGAGAACGCGCCGCTGGGAACCCACTGTACGCAGAGCTGGTCAGTGCCGACGGGGAGAACTGTGGAGCTGTTGGCGATGACGTTGTTGGCAATCGGGCCGACGTAATAGATGAGTGTGCCGTCGGAGTTTATGTTTGCAGCGTTATGGAGAACGTTGGCGTTAAACTGGGCGGAGTTGAGAGCGGTGCCGGAGGTGATGGGAGAAGCGGGAGTCCAGTTGAGCGTGGGAGTGAAGACTGGATGGTAAAGCCAGAGGTCGTTTAGATAAGTAAATTTGGAATTGACGGTTTGCCCCATTCCTCCAAATACCCAAGTATTCCCTTTCAAATCCTGCCAGCTTGTAGCGAGCACACGGAAACCTGGAAATGAAGTGGGGGAGGCAACTTGCAATTGGCCATATTGACTGAAACAACTGCTCATTTGGCCAGCAATCCATGCCCATTGATTGCTCTGCGAATCGTACTGCCAGAAGTCACAGAAGCCTGTACCGGAGCCGCCATTGCCCGTTCCCTGCCAACCCGAGTAGAGAAAAACTTCGCCATTTGTAGCATAGGTAGCAAGAGAATTCCATCGTGAGCCCGGAGTGTTATTGGAATTGAATACGCCCAGACCATCCTGAATATTTGGGTAATTTTCATTTCCGGTCAAAGTAGAATTGCCGCCGATCCAGGTCCATTCATTTGTTGAAGTATCGTATTTCCATAGGTCATCCGGTTCGCTCTCGAAATCAGTGGAAACGATATTCATGCCGCTGTACAGCCATAAATTGCCCGAATCATCACTCCAGCCTTGTGTGTAAGTTCGGCCACTGGGTTCATTGGTGGCTGCCGGCACGCCTTGAGTCCCATAATCGCCCAGAACGTACCCTGGTGATGAAGCGGTACAGGATACAAAAGTGCTGGTGCCTTTCATCCATGCCCATGTGAGTCCGGTAGGATCGAAGAGCCACAGATCGTTGAGCGTGCCCCAACACCCGGTCGAATCCATACCGCTACCACCGAAGAGCCAGAACCGTCCCGTGGAATCTGTCCATGAAAAGCCATAAGTTCTTGCACCCGGAATAAATAATGTGCCAGTTTGCCCTAAATTGCCATAGACACCATGCTGATAATATGCGGTGCTACCTCCAACCCAAGTCCATTTTGAGGTTGATACATCGAACATCCATATATCATTTGTGCTACCGTTTGACTGGTTATTGAAGCAGGATGCGCCGCCGAATAGCCAGAGGTTGCCGTTGGCATCAGTCCATGCAAACGACCCTTCACGTCCGCCAGGGGTATTGGTGGTTGCACCCTGGCCCTTTGTGCCAGTGACCATATCAACACACCCTCCATTGGAGGACAGGGCAGAGCTGCCAGCCATCCAGGTCCACTCCTTCGTGCCCGGATTGAAGACCCAGAGATCATCCAGATCACCCATATTTCCATTGATATCTATGACATTTACACCACCAAAAAGCCATAGACGACCGTCTTTCCCAGTCCAGGAGATTGCAGCATCACGTCCGCCTGGATTATTAGCAAGACTCGCTACATATCTAGAGCCATACGTTCCGGGCTGGCCACAAGTTAAACCAGAACAATTGATGCCATTCAAATCTGCTCCGCTCATCCAGGTCCATTCGTTAGTTTGGGCATGAAGGGTGAGGGTGGTGAAAGAGCAGGCTATGAGCAAAAGTAGCTTATTCAATTTCATTTTGGTTTGACTCCATAATGTGCGAGTAACGGCACAGTAATGTTGAGAATTATTGCGACACAAGTCAAGATTAAGATACTTCAAAGATGACAAGAGTGTCACCCATAATGCGGGAGCAGATTCGTCAATAATATTCATTGTTCGTGAATACGGGGCATCGTATACTGCGGAAGTCATTCAGAAGCCCGAGGAGGCTTAAACCATGATCACCCGCATGACACGCACATTTACCCTTGCTGCCATCTTCGCCTTTTCGGCCCTGCTTTGGACGAGCTCTGCATCCGCACAAGCGGCGAGCAGCAATACGTCGGGAGTGCCGCAGGCGAGCATCGACAAGATAACGAACCTGTTGCAGGCAAGCGGCTTCCCGTACCGCACGACGAGCTCGCCGACGGTGTGGGTGGTCCACTTCACCGGTTCGCATTTGAAGGACATCAAGGTGATTCTGGCGCTGGGCAACGATGAGGACAGCGACCTGGTGATCTTTGTGACGGTGACCGAGAAGCGCCGGATGCCGACGACAGCGGATTTCCGCTACAAGCTGCTGAAGATGAACCACCAGTTCGACCAGGTGAAGGTTGGCTTGGACCGCGATGACGACCTGAGCGTACGGACCGATGCCAGCCTGCGTGTGGCGGATGTGACGTACATCAAGAATGTGGTCAACCAGATCAAGAATGCGTCAGACGAAATCTATGGTCAGGTTGAGGGCGATTTGCAGCCGTAAAACAAGGGCCAAATGTCAAAAATCAGGGTCAGTTGCGAAACTGACAATACGCAATCAAAGACTTTAGATAGTTAAGTATGCAGGAGTTGTCACAGTTGCACAGCGACTGTGACAACTCTTTGTTGTTTTGCGCCAAGTGGTTATTTTTCTTTTTGTTTGGTGCGGTTTCACAGGTTCACAGGTGGAATACCAGGGCCCAGGGCCCTGGTCAATAGTTTTCAGTCATTAGACTTACAATGCGATTGACTGTCAGTTCTTTCTCTGTCCAAGTTAGTATTGTGCAGGAAAGGCTTACTAAAATCTGCAAAGCCAGGGACCAGCAAAACAAGACGCCCCATAGTCATGCGACAGTGGGGCGTAGTTTATTGTGATGAATTTTGTTTACTGCTCTAGGTCAGAATGACCAGCTTGGCTTTTTTGCCGAGGCGGATCTGGAGTTTTACTTCTGCGGCGCTATCAATTTCCAAAGACGGTTTGTTGACGACTGCGTCGTTGACCTTGACGGCGCTTTCTTTGATTTTGCGCTGGGCTTCGGCGTTTGAGGTGGTGAGTCCGCAGGCGGTGAGAATGGCGGTGAGCTTTACACTTGGCGAGCCTTCGCCCTGGGAGAGGAAGTCGGCGAGTTTGAGGTGAACTTCTTCGACGTTTTCGCTGAAGCCTTTCTGCTGGAACATGCGCGCCCAGTTTTCATCGGCGGATTGAGCGGCGGCTTCGGAGTGGAAGCCTGTGGTGATGGTGCGGGCGAGGCGCTTTTTGAGGTCCATGGGATGAGCGCGGCCTGCGGCGACGTCGGCTTTGAGCGCGTCGATTTCAGAGAGCTTGAGGTCGGTTAGGAAGAGCCAGTACTTCCACATGAGCTCGTCGCTGATGCTCATGAGCTTGCCGTACATTTCGTCGGGGGCCTCATTGATGCCGATGGCGTTGTTGAGAGACTTCGACATTTTTTGAACGCCGTCGAGGCCTTCGAGGATGGGGGTCATGAAGACGATCTGCGGCTTCTGGTTGTAGACGCGCTGGAGCTCGCGGCCGCAGAGGAGGTTGAACTTCTGGTCGGTGCCGCCGAGCTCGACGTCGGATTCAAGCGCGACGGAGTCGTAGCCCTGCATGACTGGGTAGAGGAACTCGTGGAGGCTGATGGGCTGCTCGGCCTGGTAGCGCTTGTGGAAGTCGTCGCGCTCGAGCATCTGCGAGACGGTGAAGTTGGCGGTGAGGCGGATGGTCTGCTCGTAGCCGAGCTTGTCCAGCCACTCGGAGTTGTAGCGGACCTCGGTCTTGTCGGCGTCGAGGATTTTGAAGACCTGGGCTTTGTAGGTCTCGGCGTTTTTGTCGATCTGGTCGCGGGTAAGGGGTTTGCGCGTGACGTTGCGGCCGGTGGGGTCGCCGATGAGAGAGGTGAAGTCGCCGATGAGGAAGATGACCTGATGGCCGAGCTGCTGGAAGTGGCGCAGCTTGCGCATGAGGACGGTGTGGCCGAGGTGGAGGTCGGGCGATGTGGGGTCGAAACCGGCTTTGACGCGGAGGGGGCGGCCGGTTTTGCGGCTGTCTTCGAGGCGGTCTTTTAAATCACTCAGGCGGATGATCTCGGCGGCGCCTTTTTGGAGGAGGTCGAGCTGTTCTTCAACTGGCGGAAATGTTTGCATGACTTAAACAGTATAAAGTTCCCCGCCTTGTTGGATGAATGTTAGACTGCTGCAAAATCGAGGTCGAGTATGAACAATGAACGCATACGCGCGATCTGCATGGCATTGCCGCACGTTAGTGAGACGGTGAACTGGGGACATCATCTTGTGTATTGGGTGGGGGACCGAGACATTGGCGGAAAGATGTTTGCGATGACTGATCTGGATGGAACGGGATATGGCAAGCTGCTCTTCCATGCCGGCGACGAGCTGTTCCATGAGTATGTGGAGCGTGATGGGATGGTGGCATCGCCTTATCTGGCTAAGGCGAAGTGGGTAACGATGCTGGAGTGGGATACCCTGCGGCCGCGCGAGATTGAAGAGGCGCTTGGGCAAGCGCATGTGCTTATCTTTGAAAAGCTACCGTCACGGACGAAGAAAATTCTGGCGATGCCGGAGGCGGAGCGGAAGAAGCTGATACGTGAGCGGAAGGCGTTGTTGGCTGAACGGGAGAAGAAAGCCGGCAAGCCGAAGGGGACATTTGGGCAGAAGAAAACGTCAAAGAAGAAATAGCGAGGCATGGCTCAAAGAGCGCTGGCAGCGGCTATTCTGTAGCGGAGGTCGTACAGTGGGAAAAATTAAATATTTGATGCTGGCATCGATGGTGATGCTGGCGGTCACTTCGTTCCGTGCATCGGCGCAGAAGCCGTCGGTTGACGCCGACAAGAATGCGGCGCAGGCGCGGTTGGTGCTGGACCAGATGGTGAAGGCGCTGGGCGGCGATGCTTGGCTTAATTTGAAGTGTGAACACCGCGAGGGTCGGGCGGCGGCGTTTTACCAGGGCAAGCCGACGGGCGGGACGATCGAGTACTACGAGTATCACGCGTGGGGAGTGGGGGACCGCGTGGATTACACGAAGCATCGCGATGTGGTGGACATCTTCAAGCAGGAAAATAATCAACTTGAGGCGTGGGAGATAACTTACCGTGGATTGAAGACATTGCCGGCGGAGCAGACGGAAGAGTACCAGCGCCGGCGTCGTCACTCGATTGAGACGATAGTGAAGGTATGGCTGAGGGACCCGCAGACGATTCTTATATTCGAAGGACAGCATTTGGCAGCGCGGCACAATGCGGACCAGGTGACGGTGATATCTCCGCAGAACGAGTCGGTGACGCTGATGCTTGATTCGCAGACGCATTTGCCGCTGAAGAAGACCTACCAATGGCGCGATGCACAGTACAAGGACCTGGATACGGAGAGCGAAGAGTTCGACGATTATCACACTGTGGACGGGATTCCGACGGCGTTTGCGGTAACGCGGTTCAAGAATGACGATATGGTGAGCCAGAGATTTTTATTCCGCGCAAGCTACAACGAGCAGCTGCCGGCGGATTTTTTTGACGAGAAGGCGGCGGAGAGAAGGATCAAGAAATAGGGCTTAGGGGTTAGGGATCAGGGACAGAGGGCTAAATGTGTAGATGTATAGGTATACAAAAAGGCAGTTTCATTTTGAGCGTTTTGATGTGCTATCTATCTAGAGTTTGAAGGGAGCTGTAGATGCACAGATGGTCATTTTGAGGGTGCGTGTTGCGCTTTTTGGCGTTTTTGCACTGTGAAAGCAGGGACTAGCAAGTGGTGCTCAGCCAGTAGGGGTCCGTGACGAGCGAACGGTTATCGACAAAGACAGCTTGCACGCTTTGCGTGCAAATAGCGAGTTGGCTTCCGTGCGCTGTGCGCACGGAAATGGCAAGTTGGCGCGGAGATTTTTGTTATTCCCGGTCGACAAATGCGGGGGACTGCGGGCACCCGGCGAACGAAGCTATTTATACTAATCAATGACAATCAGCCCGAGATGGAGCACGCTATGAACATCAACATTCAGGAAATTATGGGATTTCTTCCTCACCGCTACCCCTTTTTGCTTCTCGACCGCATTGTCGAGTTTGAGCCGGGCACTCGGTTGGTGGCGATAAAGAACGTGACCATGAACGAGCCGTTTTTCCAGGGGCACTTCCCTGGTTATCCGCTGATGCCGGGGGTGCTGATCGTTGAGGCGATGGCGCAGGCCGGCGGCGTGATCATGATGCACTCGCTGCCTGACCGCGATAAAAAGCTGGTCGTGTTCACAGGAATTGAGACGGCAAAGTTCCGCCGCCCGGTGACGCCCGGCGACCAGTTGCGCATTGAAGTGGAAGTGATATCGATGCGGACGCGGTTGGGGCGCATTACCGGCAAGGCGTTTGTGGATGGCAAGCTGTGTTGCGAGGCGACGCTGGCCTGCTCGGTTGTGCCGCGGACAATGGAAAAATCCAGCGAGCCGGACGTACAGGTCTAAGGGGCGAGAGTGGGCATACACACAAGCGCGATTGTTGCCGCCGGAGCAAAGATTCCGGAGAGCTGCACGGTTGGTCCTTATTGCACGATTGGGGCCGAGGTGGAGCTGGGCGAGGAGTGCGTGCTGATATCGCACGTGGTGCTTGACGGCAAGACGAAGATTGGTGCGAAGAATACGATTTATCCGTTCTGTGTGATTGGCGCACCGCCGCAGGATTTGAAATATAAAGGCGAGCCGACGCGGACGGTGATTGGCGACGGGAACATGATTCGCGAATCTGTGACGATAAGCCGCGGAACGGCAGGTGGCGGCGGTTTGACGAGCCTGGGCGACAACAATCTGCTGATGGCTTATGCGCACATCGGGCATGATTCGCACGTGGGGAACAATTGCATTCTGGCGAACAATGCGACGCTGGCGGGGCATGTGCACATTGAGGATTTTGCGACTGTTGGGGCGTTTTGCCCGGTGCACCAGTTCTGCACGGTGGGACGGTATGCGTATATCGGCGGCGGGACGATTGTGACGCAGGATGTGTTGCCGTTCAGCTTGACCAGTGCGCGAAGAGAGAACCGCGCGTTTGGGATGAACAAGGTGGGGTTGCAGCGGCGTGGATTCAGCGAAGAACGGTTGAAGACGCTGCACCGGGCGTTTCGGTTGCTGCTGGCTGCGAAGATGAATACGACGCAGGCGGTTGAGGCGATAAAAGGGCTTGAGGGCGCGGATGCGGCGGAGTTGGCGGCGTTCATCGAGAAGAGTGAGCGGGGGATCATTAAGTAAGTCAGGGGTCAGATGTCAGGAGTCAGGGATCAGGGACCCGCCTACGCCTGACGGCTTCGGCGCGGCAAGCTGGAACTGAGGAATCTGTTGAGCAATGAACAAAAACTCGGTTTGATAGCCGGCAATGGGCGGTTCCCTTTTTTGCTGCTGGATGCGGCGCGGGCCGCTGGGGTTGAGGTCTCGGTTGCGGCCATAAAGGAAGAGACGGACCCGGAGATTGAACGGCGGGCGGCTGAGGATGCTGGGGTTCATGTTGAGTGGCTTTCGCTGGGCGAGCTGTCGAAGCTGATTGAATATTTTCAGCGGCGGGGCGTGAGCCGGGCGACGATGGCGGGGCAGGTAAAGCACAAGCAAATTTTCTCGAGCATTCGGCCGGATTGGCGGCTGGCGAAGCTGTTGCTGAATCTGCGTACGCGGAATACGGATATGCTGCTGGGCGCGGTGGCGAAGGTTCTTGCGGATGAGGGGATTGAGTTGATAAGTTCGACGGCATATTTGGAGCCGCTGCTGGCGACGGCTGGGGTGCTGACGAAGCGCGGGCCGGATGAAGAAGAGTTGAAAGATATTGAGTATGGATTGAGCGTGGCGCGCGGGGTTGCGGGGTTCGACATAGGCCAGACGGTGGTGGTGGCGGCGCAGGCGTGCGTGGCTGTTGAGGCGATGGAAGGAACTGACGCGGCGGTGGCGAGGGCTGGAGCGCTGATGGAGACGCTGGAGGATGAGGCGTCGACGCTGGAGCGGAAGCTGACAGTGGTGAAGGTTGCGAAGCCGAAGCAGGACCTACGATTTGATGTGCCGGTGATTGGGGTTCCGACGATCGAGGGAATGGTGCGGGCTCGGGCGACGTGTTTGGCGATAGAGGCGGGGCGGACGCTGCTTTTTGATAAGACGCAAATATTTGAAATAGCCGATGCTGCGGGGATTGCCATTATTGCCGTGGTGCGCGGAGAATAAAGCTAAGTTTTCATCAAGAATTAAGTCACTTCCCCCGAACAAGTGCATCAAACAATCTGGAGGTCTTCCCGATGAAGTGGTTGATAGTTGTAGGTATAGCTCTTTTTGTGGTGGTTGCGGTCGGCGCGTTGTTGAGCCGGTCGGCATCCGCCAAGAACGCAACAATTCCGGCGGTTGGTGATACTGCGCCGGGCTTTACGCTGCCATCGCAGGATGGCGAGAAGATTTCGCTTGCGAGCTTTAAAGGCAAGTGGGTGGTGCTGTATTTCTACCCTAAGGACCAGACACCGGGTTGCACGATTGAGGCGCACAACTTTGAGCGCGACGCGAAGCTGTACGAGGCGAAGAACGCGGTGATACTGGGCGTGAGCGTGGACTCGGCCGACAGCCACAAGCAGTTCTGCACGAAGGAGAGCCTGAGCTTCCGATTGCTGGCGGATACGGAGCACGCGGTGACGGAGAGCTACGGGACGCTGGGCAATTTTATGGGCGTGAAGATTGCGAACCGGAATACGTTTTTGATCAGCCCGGAAGGGAAGATTGCGAAGGTGTGGACCGGAGTGAGCCCGTCAAAGCACTCGGATGAGGTGTTGGCGGCGATACAGGAACTGGGCGGGAAATAACTTTGTAGCTGATGCAGTGATGAAAAAGCC
Organism: uncultured Acidobacteriaceae bacterium; assembly: GCA_903842845.1. Classification (GTDB taxonomy): domain Bacteria; phylum Acidobacteriota; class Terriglobia; order Terriglobales; family Acidobacteriaceae; genus CAIMNN01. The sequence goes on from CAIMNN010000290.1 coordinate 16,700, forward strand.
CGGCCTAAGCCGGGCTTTTTTATTGGTCGGAACGAATCCCGACTGGCGTTACTTCTTCTTGCCTTTTTTGCCGCCCTTTTTGCCAGCCTTCTTGCCGGCCTTTTTGGTGGGCTTTTTGCCAGCCTTCTTGGTGACTTTCTTTGAGACCTTTTTGGAAGCCTTTTTGGCAGCCTTCTTGGTAACTTTGGCCGCTTTCTTGGCCTTCTTGGCTACCTTCTTCGCCACCTTCTTTGAAACCTTCTTGGCGGCTTTCTTCGCCGGCTTCTTGGCAGCTTTCTTGGCGGCCTTCTTGACTGGCTTTTTGGCAGCCTTCTTCTTTGCGGGTTTCTTGGCGGCGACAACCACGACTTCCGTAACTACGGTTGTCGGGGTGTTGTGAGCGGGTTGGAAATCATCCTCTTCTTCAAAAGCGTTGAGGTCGTGATCGGGATCGTGCTCAGCCGGCTCAGAGAAAAAGTCGCCATCGTTCATTGCATACATCTTCAGTTCCTTGTCCATTCAATAGCCTCCACGGCGCAACTTCAAAAATTCGATTTGACAAAAGCTGCTCGCTTTGTCGCGCAAACATACTAGCACTAGCTTGCCGCGATTGACCATGAAAACACAAGCGAGAAATGGAGGTATTTGTTATTTTTTTTGAGAATTCTGCGGTGCGCGAACTTTGGAGTGCGTTGCCGCGGCGGGTGCGGCGTGAGTTTTGGATGCGGAGGGTGCGGAATTTTTCTTGCGGTGCGTGGCGTGGGAAGAGGAGCCGGGGAGGTCAGTGACGCGGAGCTTTTGGCCGACGGCGACCTTGTTGCCGGTGAGGTGGTTCCAGCGGCGGAGCTGGTCGAGGGAGACGTTGAAGCGGTCGGCGATGGTGACGAGCGTGTCGCCGTGGCGGGCGGTGTAGAACTGGGTGCGGGTGAGCGTGGCAGCGGCGGGCGTGAGTGGGAGGAGGATGGCCTCGGGGCCGGCGATGCCGCGAGAGGGCTCGGCTGATTTGATCTGGTTAGCGGCAACGAGTGCGGCGATGCTGACGTGGTAATCGCGCGAGAGTGAGGCGAGGGTTTCGCCGTCGACCAGGCGGTGGTAGCGCCAGGCTGCGCGGTGCTGTATGGGAACGAGAGCGATGCGCTGTTTGAAGAGGTCGGCAGTTCCGGCTGGGAGATGGAGGTCGAAGGAGCCGTCGGGGGGGGTGGTCATGCGCAGAAGGCTGGGGTTGAGCGCGGCGAGTTGTTCGACGGGCGCGTTGAGGATGTCGGCAACGAGGCGGAGGTCGGTGGAGTAGTTGAGGGTGACGGTGTCGGCGAGAACGGGGGGATCGAACATCACGTCATCGAAGCCGTACTTGGCGGGATTTTTGGCGATGATGATGGCGGCGAGAATCTCAGGGACGTAGTTTTTGGTTTCGTTGGGGAGATTGTTGCGGCGGTAGAGCTCCCAGAAATCGGCGTAGCCGGTTTTTTCAACGGCGCGCTGGACGTTGCCTGCTCCCCAGTCGTAGGAGGCCATGGAGAGGTACCAGTCGCCGAGCTGGGCGTAGATGAACTTCATGTAGCGAGCGTAGGCGCGGGTGGATTTTTCGGGGTCGAAGCGCTCGTCGACGTATTGGTTGTGGGCGAGTCCGTAGTTGCCCTTGGGCATGAACTGCCACATGCCGCCGGCTTTTGAGCGGCGATTGACGGCGGTGGGCTGAAAGCCGGATTCTGCGACGGCTAGATAGATGAGGTCCTGTGGTACGCCTTCCTCGGCCATGACGCGTTCGATCATGGAGCGGTAACGGCCGGCGCGCTGGAATGCGTGGAGGAGGGTGTTGTGGCCTTTTTGGGTGTTGGCGAAAAAGTTGATGAAGCCGGCGACGTAGTCGTTGATGACGAGGGGCAGGTCGGATTTGGTGGTCTTGAGCTCGACGCGGGCTTTGGCGAGGAGGTTGGGGTCGGGCTGGAAGGTGACCTCTTCGGCGACGTCTGAGGGGGTTTCCTCGGCCTTGGGGGTGAAGCCGGTTCCCTGGCGGAGCGCTTCGGCTTCGATGGCGTCGATGCGGTCGACGGTGTGGTTGAACTCGTCGTTGAGCTGGGGGTCGCCGGTGATATCGAGACCGCTTGAGAGCATGAGGTCGATGGCGCGGTCGAACTCGGTGCGGGCCTGAGTGAGCTGGCCTTTGTTGTAGGCGGCCTCACCGCTGGAGTAGGCGTTCTCGACGAGCTGGATGAGATTCTCTTTGCGCTGGCGCAGGGCGTTGTCCTGCTCCTGGGCGGAGGCGGCGAAGCCTGTAAATAGAATGAGCAGAAGCGCGGAGAGTAGAAGCCGGGTTCTGCTGGCGAGAAGATAGCTCATCGTTAAGAAAGTGACCTTTAGAGGCGTTGGAAGAGGCCTAAGGCAATCATAAGCGATGGAGCGCGATGGTACTCTAAGTAGAGTGGGCGTGTGAAAAACATAGACAGCCACAAGCTGAACGGCCCACAGGTGCGCATCCCCCAAGCACAACGAAACTGAAGAAAACAGGTTGGAAATACCCAAAGCATGGAAGCCCGCTTTTTACGCAATTTCGCCATCATCGCGCATATTGACCACGGCAAGTCAACATTGAGCGACCGTCTGCTGGAGCTTACCGGGTCACTGACGGCGCGTGAGATGCAGGCTCAGGTTCTGGATGCCATGGATTTGGAGCGGGAGCGCGGCATCACGATCAAGGCGCATGCGGTGCGCATGATGTATCCGGCGAAAGATGGAATTACATATGAGCTGAACCTGATCGACACGCCTGGGCATGTGGACTTCAGCTATGAGGTTTCGCGGTCGTTGGCGAGCTGCGAGGGTGCGCTGCTGATAGTGGATGCGAGCCAGGGCGTTGAGGCGCAGACGCTGGCGAATGCGTATCTTGCGATCTCGCACGGGCTGGATATTATTCCGGTGATCAACAAGATCGACCTGCCGTCGGCGGATATTGTGAAGACGCAAGAGGCGATCGAGAAGGCTGTTGGCATTGATGCGACGGACGCCATCATGGTCAGTGCGAAGACGGGCCTGGGAGTGCCGGAGCTGCTAGAGGCAATTGTGAAACGGCTGCCTGCGCCGAAGGGGCGACCCGAAGAGCAAGTTGCAGGCGCTGATATTTGATTCGTGGTTTGACCCATACCGCGGCGTGGTTGTGCTGGCGCGCGTGATGCACGGGACGATGTACAAGGGGCAGAAGATACGGCTGATGTCGATCAGCAAGGCCTTTGAGATCGAGTCGATGGGCGTGCTGACGCCGAAGCCGGTGGAGATAGACAAGCTTGAGGCCGGCGAGGTTGGATTTTTTGTGGCCAACCTGAAGAACGTGGCTGACACCAAGATAGGCGATACGGTTACGGACGACACAGACCCGGCTGACTCTCCGCTGCCGGGATTTGAAGAGCTGAAGCCTATGGTCTTTGCCGGGTTGTACACGGTGGACAGCCACGAGCACACACTGTTGAGAGATGCGCTGGAGAAGCTGCGGCTGAATGATTCTTCGTTTTTCTTTGAGCCGGAGAGTTCTGTTGCGCTGGGATTTGGATTCCGCTGCGGTTTTCTTGGATTGCTGCACATGGAGATTATCCAGGAGAGGCTGGAGCGCGAGTACCAACTGGACCTGATAACGACCGCGCCGGGCGTGCGCTACACGATAACGCTGACAGGCGGCGAGGTTGTGGAAGTTGATAACCCCTCGCGCTGGCCTGACCCGACGACAATCGAGAGCATTCAGGAGCCGGTGATAACGGCGAGCATTTTGACGAATGAAGAGTACGTGGGCGGTATTCTGAAGCTGGTTGAAGAGAAGCGCGGGCGGCAGATGAATTTTGAGTATGTGACGCCCACACGCGTGATGCTGACCTACGAGCTGCCGCTGAACGAGATTGTGCTGGATTTCTATGACCGGCTGAAGTCGGTTTCGCGCGGGTATGCATCGCTTGATTACCACTTGGCGGGGCAGTGGGTTTCGCCGATGGTGAAAATGGATATTCTGGTGAGCGGCGAGCCGGTGGATGCGCTGTCGATCATCATTCACAAGGACCACGCTTATGAACGCGGGCGTGCGCTGGTATCAAAGATGCGCGAGCTGATACCGAGGCAAC
>CAIMNN010000291.1 GCA_903842845.1 uncultured Acidobacteriaceae bacterium
ACCCGCAGGCATGCAGCCAACGCATCCAACCGGCTGCCAGGGCGGCCGCTGCGACCTCCCGCATTTTGCAAACCTCAAAGGTTCTCTCAATGATGTCCTCGCCATACGCGATCTCTTGAGCACCGCCAAATTCGGCTTTGCGCCCAAAAATATTACGGTGCTCACCAATCCCGCACTGCCCAAGTCCAACCGGCCTTACAACACGCTCAAACCCGAGATGACAACCCGCGCCGGATTGCTCTCAGTGCTCGAAAAATATTTGGTCGACGAGCCGCAGCCTGGCGATACCGTGGTTTTTTATTTCGCAGGCCATGGTTCCTTGCGCGTCAACAGTAAGGGTGCAAAGTATCCGACGACCATCAACAATCAACAAACCTTCCTTGACAGCACGCTTGTCGCCTCCGATGCATGGACCGGCGGCTTCGACATTCGCGACCACGAACTCGACGAGCTCATCGGCAAAGCGCTCGACAAGGGCGTGCACGTTGTTGCGCTGCTCGATAGTTGCCACAGCGGCTCGTCCGCGCGCGGCAATGAAGTCGGTCACAATGTGCAGGAGCGCTCGCTCGCATTCGATCCGCGCGATGTCGCCGAGGATAAGAACGTCGCGCATCCCGAAGCGCCGGACCTGCCCGTGACTGCGCGCGCAAAGAATCCAGCGCTCTTCTTCACCGCCGCGCAACAAAACCAATCGGCAAAGGAGCTCGAGTTCGGCGAGGGCGCAACCAAAGCGACACATGGCGCGTTTACCGTTTCGTTGCTTCAAGCGCTTACAACGCTACCCGCCGATACGCCCGCGCGTGCGGTGTATCAACGCGTGAATGCATTGCTTGCCTCGAGCGGCGTCAGCAATCAGAATCTGTCCATCGACTCAACGGACGAACGGTTGAACCAGCCGCTCTTCGGCGGAGCCTCCGCACAGTACAAAGTTTTACGCGCAACCGTGCTCGCTTTTGACAAGGAAAATCAGCGCGTCCTGCTCGACGTCGGGCAGCTCGCCGGCATTCGCGAGGGCAGCGAGTTTCAGTCGGAAGAGAAAGACGCATCGGGGCGAACCATCACTCTTAAAGTCACCGAGCTCGTAGGCTTGAGCCAATCACAGGCCACGATTGTTTCACCGGCACACGCCAAGCTCGCCCCCGGCGCATTTTTCAAAATCAGCAAATTGCTGCCACGGCCAGTGGACGTGCTGAACTTCTGGACCTGGCCATCGCTTGATTCCGCCGAACTCACCGCCGCCATCACAGCAATCCGCAACTCCGGTGTCGCATTGGTCACCGACCCCACTGAAGAAACCTGGACCCACATGCTGGTTTGGAATGGCGCCAGTTGGGAGCTGCATCACGTCCTCAGCGGCGAGCTCGCACAAGTTCACGCCACCAATCAAGAAAATTCACTTCATCAACTCGGCTCTACGTTGAACGCCGCACAGTTGAAAAACGCCGCACCGGCCGGCGCAAAGCTCTGGGTCAACTTTCCACCGTCGAAAGATTTGCTGGCGCAGTTGAAGCTCAATGAGCCGGACAGTCTTGTGCAGCAGGCCAACGACGCGAGCGACGCGCAATATCTACTGGTCGGCACTATGGACGAAAGCGGTGCGGCGTATGCCTGGATGCACAAAGCGGATTACGACCACGGGCCGAAGACAACGATAGTGAAGGATCACAGCCCCGGCTGCTCAAGCACTTCGCCCTATCCCACGACCACAGATTGGGTACCGCTCGCAGGCGCAAATCCCGCAGACGCTCTGAATCATTATGCCGGCCTGCTTGCCAAACTAAACGGCTGGCTGAACATCAGCAATACACTTACAAGCTATGACTCCGGCTACTTTTACCAACTCCAATTGGAACGTCAGCCCTCCCAGCCCGCGCCGAAGCCAGAAGTAACAACGCTGAAGCCCGATGAAGTCGTACAGCAGAACGACCGGCTTCGCATCGCACTTGATGCCAACGAACGCGTTCCCGCAGCGCGATGGGTTTACGTGCTTGACATCGACTGTCACGGCAAAGGTACTTTGTTATACCCATCTGCGCCCGGTGGAAATCAATTTCCTGATCTGGCCGGAAGCCCGCATCACTTTCAACTGCCCGGCTCTCCGACACTTCGCATTGGCCCTCCGTTCGGCATTGACACTTTTCTTTACATCACAACCGAGCAACCTTTAAGCGATCCATTTGTTTTAAACTTTGAAGGCGTAAGCACGCGTGCTGGTGCAACTCGCAGTGCCACCAACCCACTTGAGCAGCTTTTGTCCAACACAAGCGCCGGCACACGTGGTGCAATTCCAGAACTGCCCAGCAACTGGCAGATAGAATCTCTTCAAATCAAGAGCGTGCCCAAACCGTAGTACTCAATAAGCTCATACTCTTCACGCAACAGAATGGAGAACGACTAACATGACCTGCTCCCGTCGTAATGTCCTCACCAATGCAGCTGCACTCGGAGTGATGGCGGCGTTCCTTAAGCCCGAGCAGTTGCTCGCTCTGCAACAGACACCCGCAACATCCGCCGACGTTGATTCCTTGCCGCACGATTCACCTGCATTCTGGAGTGGCTTTTTTGACGTTGCAACCCAGAAGAATGCAACCGCGCGCGGCGCTGATTCGCTCGCCGACGAAGCCCTTGAGACTCAGTATTTGCATTTTCATACAGATGACAGAAAACTGCGCTACGCGACTGCAATTCATAAGGATGAACTGCTCGACCATGACGGCGACACCGCCATCAGCATCCTGCTCAACCAGTTTCATTCTCCCAAGGACGACAAATCCCAACACACGAACGCCTCGCAATTGCGCGTCGACGTTACGCAAAACCATCCCATCATGAATATCCTCGCGCCGCTCGCCTGGACCTCCCTGGCCTCCATCGCGCCCGACAAGGCCGGTAAGATGCCGACGCTCGACCAATTGCACTTCAAATCCGATCAGGTCATGAACGCGTCCAGCCACATTCTGCTCACCAAAGGCAGCGGCAAATTGGCGGTCAACATTTCACGCGCGCCCAAGGACTCGAACTTTCATAAAGTACTGGCTGTCATGATCGCCGGCGCAAAGATGGCCGCGCCGTACATCGCATTGCCCGCCGTCAGCGTTCCAGCTATGGCCGCGTTCTCTGAGGCCTTCAGCTATTGGGAAAACCGCACTCAGTTCCTCATCAACGGCAACCTGACCAACGTCGCGTCAACAAGATCTGCCGCTGAAGATGAAGAGATGCGCGCCCCGCTCATCGGATTGGTGCCCGGCGATTATCTGATCGTTGCAAAGAAGGATACAGACTTGCTCGACAAGCTGCTGCACAGGTTGCAACTGCATCAGGGCTACCTTGTCCATCAGGATGTCGACCTCAATCAGCAGATCGAACACATCGTCGCCGATGAGCGCAATCCCGAGATCACCTATGCCACGGTCCGAATCGGCATTCAACCAGTCACCGGTTATAGCGCCAAGCAAACGGTGAATGTGACCTGCACAGTGGACCCGGCGAAAGCAGCCAAGACCACCAAGACCACAACGACAACAAAGTAAAAGCATACGGCCCTGTAGATTGCTCTACAGGGCCGCAACGCTATGCGCAATTTTGCTGGTGCGAAAGAGGGGACTTGAACCCCTACGGGTTACCCCGCCAGCTCCTAAGGCTGGTGCGTCTGCCAATTTCGCCACTTTCGCACTATCGGCCCAACGCACGCTCCCGCGCCGGTCTCCGCAGACACTCTTATTGTCGCATGATTTCTGATATTTTTCGCCCCTTCAGTTGCGCAGGGCTTTAGAGATTAAACAACTCGCGCAGTCGCTTGGTCTGCGCGCGGCTCACCGGTATCTCGGTCTGCTGTTTGTCCGTCATGCGCAGTTGATAGCTCGACTTGAACCACGGCACCACTTCGCGAATGTGGCTGATGTTCACAATGAATCCGCGATGCGCGCGCCAGAAGTGCGCCGGGTCCAGTTGCTCCTGCAATTCCTCAAGTGTGCGGCACTTCGACAGCCCCTCAAATGCCTGCGTAACAACGCGTATGACGCCTTCATCGATTGCCGCGTAGCAGATATCGGATTGGTCCACCAGCAGCAACCTGTTTTGCGATTGCACCACCACTCGTGCCGGAGCTGCCCGCTGCGTGCCTATCAGCTTCAACAGCGAGTCTATCTGCGCGTCGCCTGCCGGAGCAGTTTCCGCCGCGGCCATGAAACGTGCCTGCGCCCGCTCCACCGCCTTGGCCAGTCGTGCGCGGTCAAACGGCTTCAGCAGATAATCCACCGCATTCACATCAAATGCCTGCACCGCGTACTGGTCATAAGCAGTCGCAAAGATAATTTGCGGCACTTTGCTGTCGCTGTTCTGCCGCGCGCGCTCAAGAATTTTCTTCAACACCGCAAAGCCGTCAAGCCCCGGCATCTGCACGTCAAGGAACACCAGGTCCGGCTGATGCTCTTCTATCAATTCAATTGCCTCAATGCCGTTCGCGCCTTCGGCCAGCACATCCACTTCGCTTATCTCGTTCAGCAGATAGCGAAGCTCCTCGCGTGCGAGCTTTTCATCGTCGATGATGAGCGTGGAAAGGGGCATGAGCCTTAATTAGAGATTGTACTGCTTAGCTCAACAGCCGCAGCCGCTGGGGCATCTGGTCCTTGCCCAGTTCGTGCCCGCAGCGCGTGCAGAACTGGTCGGCGGCGTGCACCGCCGAGTAACACTGACCGCAGCTCGCAACCAATTGATATGAGCACTGCGGGCAGAAGTGGAAGTCGCCCTGCACATGCGTCGAGCAGGCCGGGCAGCGCGAGATGCGTGGCTGCCTGAGCAGGAAGTAAAGCACCGCGCCGATGCCTCCCGGCATGATGAAGCACAGCAGTATCCAAAGCCGTGTGCTCATCGCCCGGCGTGGCGCGTCTTTGCTGATAAACCCGACCATCAGAAAATAAAGCGCGGCCAGCAGTCCCCAGCACAGGTTCAGATAAATGCGCAGCGCCATCGGCGGCAGATGCGGATGAGCCTTCGGCAGCTCGATCCAAAAATAGTATTCAACCAGCGTGAACGCCAGCACGGCCGTCACTATCGACCACGACGGTATAAGCCGCGCGTCTTCATTCACCTTGATGTCTTGTGGGTCTGGCATTTTTCGTCCGCCGACAATTACAGGATTCAGCCCAGGGGGTTGCCTCTATTGTGCCTTGTCAGCAGTGGAATCCTCAATAGGGTGACGAGAGGGGCGAGCAGTTAGTTTCGCCCTCGCAGTGCCCTATTTCTCGTCGCGCAGCCAGCCCGCTACAAGCACCGACGCTATCAGCGCTGGGCAAAGCGTGGCAAACCAGAGGGCAATTTGACTGGAAAGTTCACCCGGATGCTCACCGGCAATGACAGTGTCAAACGTCCACCACACAAGAGGAGTAACCCCAAGCAACACAAACGCTGCGAAAAATATGGCCAGCGCGCGCGTGCGTTTGCGGCAGAGCTTGCGGTCAACAAGCACACCCTGTGAGGCAAATATAACTTGTTTGGTCCGTTGGGCGACTGCGCAGGTCCGCTCGGTGTCTCTTAATAGACTCTCTGAGCCGGGTTGTCCCGCATGCGTCAAGCCGCCTCCATCGCTTCAATTTTACCTTTTGCAAGCACCGGGCGCAGCGCCGCAATGCCGCGATAAAGCCGTGACTTCACCGTCGAAAGATTCGTCCGCGTCACCTTCGCTATCTCCTCAAGCGACATCTCCTCGTGGAAGCGCAGCGTTATTACCTCGCGATGCACACGGTCCAGCGAGTGCAGCGCCTCGCTCACACGCATACGGTCCTCGCCGCTCAGGCAATGCTCAAACGGCGTCGGCGCTCCGTCGGTCAGCTCTATGCTCATCGGACGGTCGTCGTCGCCCGAGCCTTCAAACATCTCATCCAGACTTGTCGTCTTCCGCTTGCGCCGGAAATCTATCACCAGGTTGCGCGCTATCGTGAACAGCCACGTGTCAAACCGAGCCTTGCCGTTGTACTGGCTGCCGCGCAGCAGCACGCGCATCCACGCTTCCTGGAACAGGTCCTCGGCCAGCGCGCGGTCATTCGTCAAATAAAGCAGATAGCGCATCAACCGGTGCTGATAGCGGTCTATCAGCTCGTTCACCAATCCGGAGTCCTGTCTCTTCAGGCCGGCCGCAATCGCAAGGTTTTCCTCGCGTTGCAGCTGTTGTTCAGCCGATACGGCCCTTACTGGCGAAGTAGCAAGTATTGCGCTGGATGAGCTCATCTCACCTGTTTAGACGCAAAATAGGGTGCCGATGTTGCGTCTATTATTTATGTTATTGAAATTAAACGCTTAATAAATGGACTTGATTCAATGAGCAAACTCAATATTGACAAAATGGTGCCATTATCGGTACCATTTACTCAAATAGTTCGCCTCTAGAATCTCGGTTCAAATGTAGGGGAAGGCTATGAAAAAAACTATAGAAGCCATATTGCGGAATCCAAAAAATGTTCGTTATGCCGATTTATACAAAGTGTGTGTTGAGCATTTTGGTGAGCCAAGGCAAAGGTCATCCAGTCATGCGGTTTTCAAAATGCCGTGGATAGGTGACCCGAGAGTGAACATTCAGAATGATAAGGGCAAGGCAAAGGCATATCAGGTACGGCAAGTGGTGGCGGCGCTTGAGAAATTGAAACTCGAGAAATTGAAAGATGAGTCAAGTTGAGAATGTGAAAGTGAGAGCAGACATGAAAAACGCACAAGCCAAGGACCGTTACACTTACCGCGTTACCTGGTCTCCTGAGGACGAAGAGTATGCTGGCGTCTGCATCGAATTTCCCTCTCTCTCATGGCTGGCCGAATCACCTGAGGCCGCGTTGGCTGGCATCCGCCGAGTGGTGGCGGATTCAGTGCAAGAGATGGAACAGAATGGCGAGCCGATTCCCGATGCATTAGCCGAAAAACACTACAGCGGCGAATTCCGTGTCCGCATTCCAGCCGAGGTTCATCGCGCATTAGCCATAAAGGCTGCTGAAGAAGGCATCAGTATGAATCGTCTGGTCAGCGCCAAGCTGACAGCGCAATAAACCCACTACACTAAATGTATGGAAGTTTTATACGGAGTCCACTCGGTCGAGGAGGCCCTCAAGGCCGGCCGTCGCCGCTTTGACCAGGTCATCATCGCCCGCGAGCCATCCAAGCGCGTCGACCAGCTCGTCGTCCTCTGCCGTGAGCGTGGCGTCCGCGTTCGCACTGAAGCCCGCGAGCAGCTCACCCAGCTCGCCAACACTGAAGCCCATCAGGGCGTCATCGCCCTCGTCCGCCCCCAGGAGTTCCTCACCCTCGAGGACCTCTACGAGCCGCTCACCGACGCCAACGGCCAGCCCAAGCCGCGCCTCATCCTCGCTCTAGACGGCGTTGAAGACCCGCAGAACCTCGGCGCTCTTCTCCGCGTCGCTGACGGCGCTGGCGTCGACGGTGTCGTCCTCACCGAACGCCGCTCCGCCCCGCTTAGCCCTGTCGCCGTCAAAGCCAGCGCAGGAGCAGCCGAGCACATCCGCCTCGCCCGCGTCGTAAACCTCGTCCGCGCACTCGAAGAGCTCAAGCGCCGCAACCTCTGGGTCATCGGCCTCGACGAGCGCGGCACCCAGGACTACGACCACTTCGACTTCACAGGCAACTGCGTACTCGTCCTCGGCCGCGAAGGCGATGGCCTCCACGATCTCACCATCAAAAGCTGCGACCACCTCCTCCGCATCCCCATGGCCGGCGGAGTCAGCTCCCTCAATGTCTCCGCAGCCGGAGCCGTTGTCCTCTATGAAGCCTTCCGCCAGCGCCGCGCCGCATCAGGCCCCGCTCGCGGCAACGCACCGGGCACGTCCAAGAAGAAGCAGAAAGGTCTCGGCTCATGAAGTTTTTTAAGTTCTGCGCAGCCTGCGCGTTCGTAATTTCTCTCACATATTTTGTTTCCGCCCAGCAGACTCCACCGCCTGCCACGCAACCCGCCGCACAATCAGCACCCGCAGAGCAAGCGGCCCCCGAACCAGACCAGCCCAAAGGCACCGTCATCTTCTCCCGCTCCGCCGATCAGGACTCGACCGCCGCAACCCGCGAAGCCGAGTCGAGCCAAACCAAACTTTCAGCCGACGCGCTCAAAGCCGCACTAGCCGCCGAAGCCAAAGCCAACCCGACCCGCGAAGCCGAGCACATCACCGCGCTCGCCCTCGACCTCCGCCTGCAACCAGCCCAGCAATCCCTCGCCGTTCGCGCTGATGTCACCCTCCGCAACGACGGCTCGCAGCCGCTCCACGAACTCCGCATCGCCCTCAGCTCCACCCTCCACTGGGAATCCGCCCGCACCATCGACGCCACCGGCGGTCAGCCGCTCAAATTCTCGCAGGCAAAACTCCACTCCGACGCCGACCACACCGGCCTGCTGAACGAAATCACTCTGCCCCTCGCCGCCCCCC
>CAIMNN010000292.1 GCA_903842845.1 uncultured Acidobacteriaceae bacterium
GCGATGGAGCACATGTCTTCTCCGGCTAGGCGCGCGGCGGCGGCGAGGATGTCTGCGTCCTGCTGGACGGGGATTGCGCGCTCTTGTTTTTCTAGGAATGCTTTGCTAGCCATTGATGGCTCCTTTCGCTGCGCCTGCTGTTGCTAGAGATTGTTCTTCTTCAGTCAGGATTTCGTCGAGTGCGCGGATGGCTTCGTCAACGTGCGACTTTTTCAAAATGTACGGCGGCAGAAAGCGCAGGACGGTTTCGCTGGTGCAGTTGATGACGATGTGCCGTGCGAGCAACTCGGCGACAACTTTTTTTGCGAGGTCGGCGGAGTTTAGTTCGGCTGCGAGCATGAGGCCTTTGCCGCGCACGTCGATGATGGCGGGGTGCTTTTTTTCGAGTCCGCAGAGCTGCTCGATGAAGTAGCCGCCGACTTTGGTTGCGTTATCGAGAAGGCCGTCGCGCTCGATGGTGTCAATGACGGCGCAGGCAACGGCGCAGGCGAGTGGTCCGCCGCCGAAGGTGGTACCGTGCATGCCGGCGTGGATGGCGCGCGCGGCTTCATCCGTGCAGAGGATTGCGCCGAGGGGGATGCCGCCGGCGAGTTGCTTGGCGAGCGTGGTGACGTCGGGTTTGATTCCGTAATGCTGATAGGCGCACCATTTGCCGGTGCGGCCGGTGCCGGCTTGAATTTCATCGGCGATGAGGAGCGCGCCGGTTGAGGTTGCAAGCTCGCGCGCTGCGGCGAAAAATTCACGCGAGACGGGACGAATGCCGCCCTCTCCCTGGATGACCTCGATGAGGATGGCGCAGACTTCGTTGGAGAACTTTGCGCGGAGGTCGGCGACGTCGTTGAAGCGGACGAACTCAATGCCGTCGAGTGTGGGCGCGAAGGGCTCGCGGTACTTTGCTTTCCATGTGGTTGAGACGGAGCCGAAGGTTCGGCCGTGGAAGCTGTGCTCGAGGGCGAGGAACTTTGTGCCGATGTGGCGGCCTTCAGAGCGCAGCAGGCCGGCGTGGGCGCGTGCCAGTTTCAACGCACCTTCCCACGCCTCGGTCCCGCTGTTCGAGAAGAAGACCCGGTCGAGACCGGTCAGCTTGGTCAACTTCTCTGCCAACTCCGCTTGTCCACGGTGGTAAAACAAATTCGAAATGTGAATGAGCTCTTTGCTTTGACGCGCGATTGCGTCGATGATCGCCGGGTGGTTGTAACCGAGCGCGTTGACGCCGATGCCGCCGAGGAGGTCGAGATAGCGCGTGCCGTTCTCGTCGATGAGGTGCACGTCCTCGCCGTTGACGAAGAGGATGGGGTTGCGGTCGTATGTTTGCAAGAGCAGCTTTGATTCGGCGTTGCGGATTTTTTCCAACTGGCTCATTTCAACCTCTTCAAGTTCTCAGTTCTCAGTTCATGCAGATGCATTTGTATAAACAATGCAACTGGCAACGGCAATCAAGCGACCATGACTTCTGTTCCGAACACGACGCGCGAGCTGGTGAGATCGGGCAGGACGCGTGCGGCGTCGGCGGGCAAAATGCGAACGCGTTTGACGCCGCTCAACAATGCTTCGCGACATGCGCCGAGCTTGGGCAACATTCCGCCGCTGATGATGGCGTTCTTTGCCATCTCGGCGATCTGGTCGATGCTGAGCCAACGCATGACTGCGCCATCAGCACCTTTGACACCGGGGACATCGGTGAGGAAGACGAGGGCGTCGGCTTTGACGGCGGTGGCGCAGCTTGCGGCCATTTCGTCGGCGTTGACGTTGTAGTAATCGCCGTCGACGCCGAGCGCGACGGAGGAGAGGATGGGGACGAAGCCGAGCTGCCAGATGGCTTCGATGAGGCGCATGTCGCTGGCGGCGATCTCGCCGACGAAGCCGAGGTCAGGCGCGGTGCGCTTTTTGCGTGCGCGGAAGATGAGGCCGTCGCCGCCGCTTAGGCCTACGGCGGTTGCGCCGGATGCGCTGAGCGCTGCGACGAGTTGCTTGTTGACTTTGCCGGCGAGCACCATGAGGGCAACGTCGCGGGTTTCGGCGTCGGTGACGCGGAGGCCGTTGACGAAGTCGCTTTTTTTGCCGAGGCGCTCCAGAGTTTTTGTGAGTTGCACGCCGCCGCCGTGGACGACGGCGACCTGATGGCCGTCGCGCGCGAGGTCGGCGATGGCTTTGACGCAACCTTTCAGGAGCTCCGGCGATTCGAGACCTGCGCCACCGAGTTTGACAACAAATCTCATTCGAGCCCCTCCGCTTCACTCCAGCCCATCATGACGTTCATGTTTTGCACGGCCTGGCCGGCTGCACCTTTGAGCAGGTTGTCGAGGCAACTGATGACGATGGCTTGACGGCCGTCGGGTGAGAGTTCGAAGCCGATGTCGCAATAGTTTGTGCGGACGACTTGTTGGATCTGGGGCAGGGAGTCGGTGCGCAGGCGGACGAGAGGGCTTGCTGCGAAAAAGTTTTTGTAAATTGCGAGAACGGTTTCGCGGGTCTGCGGTGATTTGAATTTTAGGTAGATGGTGGAGAGGATGCCGCGCGGAATCGGAAGCAAGTGCGGCGTGAAGGTCATCTCGGAGCGCTTGAGGCTGAGCTGCTCCAGCAGTTCGCCGGTGTGGCGATGATGGAAGAGGCCGTAGGCGGAGAGGTTGTCGGCCGCGTACATGAAGTGCGTTTTTGCGGTGGGCGATTTGCCTGCGCCGCTGACGCCTGATTTGGAGTCGGCGATGATGCCGGCGTGAGTGTCGACGATGCCGGCATTGACGAGCGGCTTGACAGCGAGGATGACGGAGGTTGCGTAGCAGCCGGGGTTGGCGACGAGATGGGCCTTGGCGATATCTGCGCGATGGAGCTCGGGCATTCCGTAGACTGCGGATTTTTGCGTTGACTCGGCGAGGGGTGAGCCTTCGTCATCGAATTTGTAGACGGCGCGATTTTCTGCGTCTGTCAAGCGCCATGCGCCGCTGAGGTCGACGACCTTAATGCCGCGCTTGAGGGCTTCGGGGACAAGTTCGCGCGAGCTCTCATGCGGAGTGGCGAGGAAGAGGAGCTTGACGTTGGCGTTGGTGAGCGCGTCGAAGTCGAAGGCGACGAGTTTGAGGGCGCCGGTGCCGCGAGAGTCGTCGAGCTGGGGATGAATTTCGCTGAGAGGGACGCCGCCGCGGGCTTGGTCGTAATCGTTGATGCGACCGACGAAGATTGGAGGCTGGCCTTTGAGCTTGGGATGGCGCACGAGGA
>CAIMNN010000293.1 GCA_903842845.1 uncultured Acidobacteriaceae bacterium
ATGTGCTCAGGGCCAGAATCCATTGCGGCGAATAGACCTGCGCCAGAATGACGAAGGCGACAGTGGCAATCTGCGCAAAGGTGCTGGCCTTGCCGAAGAAGGCAGGCGAAAAATCGCGCATACCGACCGCCGCGTATAGGATGGCGGCTACGATGAGGATGCCGATATCGCGCCCTATAACCATGATGGTCACCCATCGCGGAATCAGCTCCAGATGTGAGAGCACAACAAATAAAGTGCTGAGCAGGAGTTTGTCGGCGACGGGGTCAAGGTATGCGCCGAGGGTTGTTTTCTGTTTGAGCCAGCGCGCGAGCAGGCCGTCCAATGCGTCAGAGAGCCCGGCAATCACGAAGAGCAGCAAGCCAACTTTGAAGTTGCGATCGAGCACAGCGACGACAAGAATGGGCAGCATGCAGATGCGCAGGAGGGTCAACAGATTGGGAGCTGTTTGCAAAGCGCGCATGCCGGCGATTCTCATAACGGGCTGATAATAAACGAGCTTGGCGTGCCGTGGCCAGAGGGATTTATTGAAATAAATGGAGGTTTTGCTCAGTTACCAGTGCAGCATTCTTTAGAACCGGGGGGCGGCAATGCGCGGGCGGCAAAAATCCTGTTAAAATAGTTTGAGCAAGTGGTTGATTGCATAGGCGCGTAGCTCAGTTGGTTAGAGCGCTTCCTTGACACGGAAGAGGTCGCTGGTTCGAGTCCAGTCGTGCCTACCATATATAAATTTGGTTACTGATTTATTCGAATCTGTTTCAACCCGGGATTCAACCTGCGAAGCATTTCTGCTTTATTCAAGCCCTATGCTGCATTGCCCATTGTGAGTGGACGGCCGCGGTGCATGCGCCTGCCGCATCCTTTGTACACTGTTGGTGAGGGAAGCGGACTGGGATTGAGCTCAACGATTCATTTCAGCTTCCACGCTGTGAGCACTCCATCCTCCAGAACCGCCAACAGCTTCCCATCCGGACTGAGTGCAAATTGCGCATCCGGTTCGAAGTAGCGATTCTGCTTATGGCCCAGTAGTGGAACCTCAGCCACAAGATGTCCGTCCGCGAGATCCCAGATGCCGACCGAGTCCTCAACCGTCATGGTTTTCGTCCTGTTCCATGTACCGTTGCGAATGTCTTCCGGGTTCATCGTATCCGGTTGGTGGTATTGCGCCTGCCTCATCAGTAGCAAAGCAACGCGGCTTCCGTCTGTGCTCAATACGTCCTGGCCAATGTACGTGTTCAGCAACCGTCCATCAGGCACTTTGCTTGTCCAAACGGTTTCACCGTTCAGCTTGCGCAGGGCAATCACCCCTTCTTTGATTGCCAATAAGTGCTGATCGTCAACCACGTCCGGTACAAAGTCGATGTTTCCAAACTTCTCGAGCCGCACCATATTCTCGCAAAATGTATCCTGCATGAGCCCCATCGCACGGTCGGGGAAGTTGGCCAAATTTTTCGTAGTGAGTTGCAGAGCGTCTGTCATGGTGCCGGTGTCGTTGGCGTCGTTTGACTCATTACATTGCTTCAACACGGAAAGAGTCTTCGCGTCCACCACGATTGTGTGTTGGTTGTTGAGACGAATCCGAAGCGTACGCCCGGTAGTCGAACTGTCTACGCTCCACAGTTCATACTCCTTTTCTTCATTTGGCACGTCGAGGCTGGTTGTCGCCTTACCATCCGCACCGATACGCATCAATTTGTCTCCCGCGAAAACCAGCAGGGTTCCATCCTGTGCAAGATGCATCTCCAGGCGGAGCAGGGATTTGGTCGGGAAGTCCATGGTGCGGTCAAGCTTGAAAGC
>CAIMNN010000294.1 GCA_903842845.1 uncultured Acidobacteriaceae bacterium
TGTTCCTGGCTTGGCACGTCGTGACCACTCGGCAGCATGAGGTGCATACCATTGGGGAAGCGATTTGGTAGTAACAGGCTCCCCGGGAAACTTGCCGAGTCCGTAAGGTCCATCTGCGATGATGACATCCGGTGATGGCCAATTCAAACTCGCTTGGAGTGAGTCACCGAAGGTGAGGCTGGACCTTCCAAAATTCACTGATGCCCGCAGAATTTCCAAATCAGAGTCCATCGAAAATAGCCCATCCACTTTGCGCCTGCTGCTTTTCATTCCTTGTCTCATATCGCCACCAAATGGGAATGTAAATCCAATTGTTAAAGCACCTGCAATGCATGGACCAATTCTCTGAACATAATCAGCTCATTCTCCATGAGTAGAACAAAAGGCGAATAAAGTCAAGTATAAATTCTCGAAAAAGTAAAGGCGACCGAGAAGGCCGCGCTGCAAATTAACAACGCATCCACTTACTTCTGAGTCATCGCCGCCAAAGCCTCTGGGTAGCGCCCGCCGATGACCTTTACCTGCTCGGCGGCGCGCGTAATTTCGGCGATGTCCGCTGGTGTGAGTGGGAGGTCAATAGCACGGAGGTTTTCTTCCAGGCGGTGGAGCTTCGTTGTTCCGGGAATCGGCACCACCCACGGCTTTTGCCCGAGCAGCCAGGCGAGAGCTATCTGCGCGGGTGTTGCTTTGTGCTCGGCTGCAATTTTTTCGAGCATCGTGACCAGCGCCTGGTTGGCGGCGATGGCCTCGCTTGAAAAACGCGGCAGCGAGGCGCGGAAATCCTTGGCGGAGATGTTCTCAACAGATTTGACGGTGCCGGTTAAAAATCCACGGCCCAGAGGGGAGAAGGGAACCAGACCGATGCCGAGCTCTTCGAGCAGGGGAATAATCTCCGCTTCCAATGCGCGCCACCACAATGAGTATTCACTTTGCAACGCGGCTACCGGCTGCACCGCATGCGCGCGGCGAATTGTCTCCGCTCCTGCTTCAGACAAGCCGAAGTGGCGGACTTTGCCAGCGGCTATGAGGTCCTTCACTGTGCCGGCGACGTCTTCGATGGGAACCTTGGGGTCGACGCGGTGCTGGTAGAGCAGGTCGATGTAATCGGTGCGCAGGCGCTTGAGGGATTGGTCGACCACTTCGCGGATGTGCTCGGGGCGGCTGTTCAACTCATGCTTGCCGGGCACGTCATCCGGTTTGATATTGAAGGCGAACTTGGTGGCGATGACCAGCTTCTGGCGCATTCCGGCGAAGGCTTCGCCGAGCAGTTCTTCGTTTGTGTATGGTCCGTAGACTTCGGCGGTGTCAAAGAAGGTGACGCCGCGGTCGACTGCCGCGTGCAGCAATTTGATGGCGTCAGTTTTCTCCGGCCGCACTTCGTAGGAAAAGCTCAGCCCCATGCATCCGAGACCAAGCGCTGAAACCTCAAGACCGCTTTTGCCAAGTAACCGCTTCTGCATACTTACCTCACTCACAAAAAGTATAAGGGCCGCAGCTGAATTGCCAACGGCCCTTGGGTTTCGGTTGTTATCTGTTTAGCCCTTCAAGCTGGCCATGTCGATGGAGAAGCGGTACTTGACGTCGGCTTTGAGCACGCGCTCGTAGGCTTCGTTGATCTGCTGGATGCCGATGACCTCAACGTCGCTGGTGATGTTGTGCTTGCCGCAGAAATCAAGCATCTCCTGCGTTTCTTTGAGACCACCGATGAGCGAGCCGGAGAGGCTTTTGCGGCCGAAGAGCAGGCCGAAGCCGGCGATGGGGAAGGGCTGCTCGGGCGCGCCGACGAGTGTCAGGTTGCCGTTGACGGTGAGCATGGCGAGATACGCGTTGATGTCGTGCGGTGCGCTGACGCAATCTAGAATGAAGTCAAAGCTGAAGGCGTGCTTCTTCATTGCTTCGGCGTCTTTGGAGATGACGACTTCATGCGCGCCGAGACGGAGTGCGTCGTCGACCTTGTTGGCACTGGTGGTGAAGACGACAACTTGTGCGCCGAGAGCGCGGGCAAACTTGACGCCCATGTGGCCGAGTCCGCCGAGGCCGACGATGCCAACCTTTTTGCCGGGGCCGACGCCCCAATGCTTGAGCGGCGAGTATGTGGTGATGCCAGCGCAGAGGAGTGGCGCGGCACCGGCGAGGTCGAGGTTAGATGGGACGCTGAGTACGAAGCGCTCGTTGACGACGATGCTGTCAGAGTAGCCGCCGTAGGTTACGCCGCCGAGGTGCTTGTCCGGTGCGTTGTAT
Organism: uncultured Acidobacteriaceae bacterium; assembly: GCA_903842845.1. Taxonomy (GTDB): domain Bacteria; phylum Acidobacteriota; class Terriglobia; order Terriglobales; family Acidobacteriaceae; genus CAIMNN01. The sequence goes on from CAIMNN010000294.1 coordinate 2,242, forward strand.
GTGAAGGTTGCGCCGGGGCAGAACTGTTCGAGGTTCGCTTTGCAGGCGGGGCAACTGCCTTCGGAGTCAACCAGACAGCCTACGCCGACCGTGTCGCCCTTCTTGAACCTCTTCACGGAGGAGCCAACGGCCGTGACGCGACCGACAATCTCATGGCCGGGCACGCAGGGGTAAACCGTCGGCATCACCGACTGCCATTCATTGCGAGCCTGGTGAATGTCGGAGTGACAGACGCCGCAGAAGAGGATCTCGATCTGAACGTCGTCGGCGGTGGGTTCGCGGCGGTTGATGGTGTGTGCGGCTAGTGGGGAAGTACCGCTTTGCGCGGCATAAGCTTTTGCGTGTGGCATGCTGGCTCCTGAGAGTTCTGTGGATGTACTTATATAGATGTACTAGAGGCAGCTAAAGTTTTAAAAAGTGGTGTGAATTTCAGAGTTGAGGGGCTGACTCGCTCTCGAAGAGCTCCGGCTGCGGCTCGTCTTTCGGCTTGCGAGACGATGGCGATTGAATGACGGCCAGAAGCTCAAGCTTGTCGATAGCGGTGCGGGGAATAAAGACCCGCTGGGTATTCGAGCGTGTATCGGGCGGCGTGACAAAGACGCCTGCGCCGACGAGCAGCGAGCGGTCGTTTTCGGCGAGGCCTTCCAGCTCTTCACCGTCGAGCAGCGTCATGCGCATCCACACACCCGGGTTGCGGGGTTTGACTGAGAACCGCCGGCGGAGAAGCCGCTCGGGGTTTGAGCTTTCGCCTGATGGGAGTTCACGCACGGCGCAGACCCATTTGACCTGCTCCCAACTGACGCGGTTGACTTTACCGGTGAGGTCGAGGAGTTCGAGTTCAGGGGTTGAGCCGAGGTCGTCATGCGCGGCGTATCCGGCCAGCCATTCGCGGCTGAACTTGCGGACTATTACGGGTTTGCGGCCGATAGCCAACTTTTGCGCCTGACTTTCCGCGGGCCGCTTTCGGCGGTGACCGCTCCCAGTTGAATTGTTGCATGGTTTGAGTGGTTTAGCGGCTGACGGCCTTGGTTCCAAATACGATTTTTACCCTTATTTTGCCGGAATTCAGAGGCTATGTCGGGCGATTTCCGGGTTTTAGCCAAAAGCAGCGTTGCAAGTGAGCCACAAATGCTGGCATTTTCTGCTCGTTTGTGTTAAGTTACCAGTGGTTTGCATTTCAACAGATTCGTCTAAGTTCAGCCCCATCAGTAATTTGAGACGGACGCCGGAAGTTTGGTCATCAATGCCTGATTACATCTACCTCCTCGAAAATCGCCTTTCCCCCGATCAGCAACACGCCCTGCGCCAGATGCGCGAGGTAGCTCGCGAAGCGGGACAGATCCTCTTCCTTACCGGCGCCGCGGTGCGCGATTTGACCGGCGGCTTTGCCGTTCGCGAGCTCGAAGTCGCCATCCAGGGCAACGCGCTCAAGCTCAAAAAGCAAGTGCAGAAGCACGGCGGAACAATCTGGGGCGAGGACGAAAACTCCCGCACGCTTTATCTCGGATTTCCCGGCACTGTGCGGCTCGATTTTGTGAGCACCGTTCGCATTGAGTACGCGAAGCCGGGCAA
>CAIMNN010000295.1 GCA_903842845.1 uncultured Acidobacteriaceae bacterium
AGACAGGCACTAGGGATTAGGGATTAGAAAAAGCTCGGGCTGGGAGAGAATCCCAGCCCGTGCTTTGTCTATTTTGTGCGATGAGTTATCGGCTGTTGCGGCGCCGAGGATTCACTTCAGTGTGAGCTTCTTCTTTCCGCGCACGAGTGTGATGCTTACCGTGTCGCCGGCCTTGTGTTTATCCATGATGGCGTTGACGTCCTGCGGGTCGACTATCTCCTGTCCGTCGATGGCAACGATGAGGTCGCCGCCAATGAGGATAGGCGTGTTGCCGAGATAAGCCTTCTCATTGCCGCCGTGGATGCCGGCCTGTTCAGCTGCGCCGCCGGCGATGACGCGCTCGACGAGAACGCCGGACTCAGGCAGTAGTCCCATCTGTTGTGCGAGGTCGGGGTCGACAGGGAAGGTGACAACGCCGAGTGTGGGGCGGCGAACCTTTCCGTACTTGGTGAGGTCGTCGAGGACGGCCTTGGCAGTGTTGATGGGAATGGCGAAGCCGATGCCGGAACTTTGGTCGGCGCCGTTCGACGCAATCATGGTATTGATGCCGATGACCTCACCGCGCGAGTTGAGCAGCGGCCCGCCGGAGTTGCCGGGGTTGATGGCGGCGTCGGTTTGGATTGCGTCCTCGATGGGCGCGTCTTCAGAACCACGAATAGATCGGATGGAACTGATGATGCCCCTCGTCATGGTGCCGCTCAAGCCGAAGGGATTGCCGATGGCGTAAACCTTTTGTCCGACGACGAGGTCCGTGGAACTGGCGAGCGTGGCGGGGACTAGATCCGGCGCGTCGATCTTGAGGAGCGCGAGGTCGTGGGTTTTGTCCGTGCCGACGACGGTGGCCTTGTAGGTGTGCTTGTTGTAGAGCTTGACCTCAATGCCTTTGTTTGCGCCGGCGATGACGTGGAAGTTGGTGAGCACGTGTCCAGCTTTATCCAGAATGAAACCGGAGCCCTGACCCTGCTGCGGCACCTGGCCGTAGAAGAAGTTGTAGACGAGTGCGGTGGCCGTAATGTTGACGACCGAGGGCAGCCCTTTTTTGTAGACGGCGATGTTGTTCTGCTCTTCGTTGTCGTAGCTGGGCGCGGCCTGGGCTTCGGTCAGCTCAAGCGGCGAGCCGGCGATGGAACCCTTGGCGTGCGCGAAGGAGAAAAGATGCTCAGGCAGATGAGTGGTCACAAACCAAAAGCCGCCGACAAGCAGAAGAACCAGCAAGATGCTAATAAAGCCGCGAAATTTCATGCGCAGTAAATTCCTCACGTAGAGCAGTTGGGCGCCGGAAGACGCCTGTATCTATATTAATGACGCCGGAGAGGGCGGCAAAGTTCAACCCATCGGCGGAAAGAATCTCACGCAGGCATTCCGGCGTTGGAGATTTGCCGTGGACGATTGTAAGGTTTTGAAATGGGGATGGATGAATGACCGCAGCCGCGTATCTGTCGAATCCGTTTTATGCCGCGTTGACGAGCGCGAATGAGGCGTTCGGTCTGGCTCACGGGCTTGCGCGCCGCTATCAGCCGGATGTGATTCCGTTTGCCGCGCTTGCCGAGCCGAGCGTGGAAGCGTGCGCCGACCTGCGGACGCTGCTTGAGCCCGGCGAAAAGATCTTCATCACGACGGAGACGGATGGGCCGCTTGAACTATGCACGGGGCTGGAACGCATCTTGACACTGCCCGGCTTGCAGATGCGTTTTTGCGGCGAGCGACTCCCATTGGACGACTCAACAATCGTCCGCCTCACGCCCGGCAACAGGGATGAGATGCTCGCGCTGAAGGCGGTCGCGTTCCCGGGTTACTTTGGTCCGCGCGCGCCGGAGCTGGGGAATTTTTTCGGTGTTCGCGAAGGCGGGAGCGGACGGCTGGTGGCGATGGCAGGCGAGCGGCTTGCGACCGATGCGGAGC
>CAIMNN010000296.1 GCA_903842845.1 uncultured Acidobacteriaceae bacterium
GTCGAAGAGATGGTAAAGGACCTGGGAAAGCTTTATCGCAAGCGTTTGAATAACGGAGATGTGGAATCCCTGATCAATTTTTACACCAGCGAGGCCGGCCAGCACCTGATGGATGTGCAGCCGCAGATCATGAGCGCCTTTATGCCGGCGATGACCGCACAGCTTCAGAAGCGGGTTGAGGCGCTACGCGACTCGCAGAAGAAGGAACTGGATACTCTCATGGCCAGTTTCAAAAGCGGGGCCGCGAAAAAGTGATCTAAAGCGCGAATTCAGAGCATCTGCGGCGGAAACATATGGAGAAATGAGGCGCAAATGCATTCTTTGCGCCTCTTTCTCCATTTTTATGCAGCTATACAAGTGTCGGCAGTATTAAGAAAAGCAGCTCATTGTAGAGTGATTGATTCCAATGTGTGCGGGGCTCAAGAGCCCCGCTTTATACTTAAGAGTTGAAGAATAAATTTTGCATTGGGCTTGCTCCCGATGCACGCGCGAGGTGTGTTTTGGCAGAGGCGGAGATCGGCATTATCGGCGGCAGCGGTTTGTATTCCATGCCTGGGTTCACAAATGTACGCGAGCTTGAAGTGGAAACGCCTTTCGGCGCGCCGTCAGACAACTTTGTGCTCGGCGACCTCGGCGGGCGCAAAGTTGCCTTCCTCGCGCGTCACGGCCGCGGGCATCGCATTCTGCCCTCTGAGCTGAACTTCCGCGCCAACATTCACGCCTTCAAGCAGCTCGGCGTCACGCGCATTCTTTCGGTCTCGGCCGTGGGCTCGCTCAAAGAAGAGCACAAGCCCACGGACTTCGTCATTGCCGACCAGTTCATCGACCGCACCTTCAATCGTGTGGCGACCTTCTTCGGCGAAGGCATCGTCGGCCACGTCGCATTCGGCGACCCCGTCTGCGCAACCGTTGCAAAGGCCGCTGCACAAGCGTGCAACGAACTCGGCATCGTCGGCAAGCTCGGCGGAACATACGTCTGCATGGAAGGCCCGCAGTTCTCCACCAAGGCGGAGTCGAACCTGTATCGCAGTTGGGGCGCCGACGTCATCGGCATGACCAACCTGCAAGAGGCCAAGCTCGCCCGCGAAGCTGAGATCTGTTACGCAACCGTCGCGATGGTCACCGATTACGATTGCTGGCACGAAGGCCATGACGCAGTCACTATCGAGCAGATTGTCGCCGTCCTGCACCAGAACGCGGATAACGCAGCGAAGATGGTCAAGGCTGCGGTGGCAGCAATACCCGCAGAGCGCACCTGCGGATGCGTGAATGCTGCGCAGTACGCCGTGCTGACGCAACCCTCGGCATTCCCCGCGGCGACAAAAGAAAAACTGAAGCTCATCATCGGCAAATATCTGGTTTAAGTATCAGCTAATCAAGAACGGAGCGTACATGGGTATCACCGTAGTAGGCAGTGTTGCATTTGATTCGATTGAAACACCGGCGGGCAAGCGCGAGCGCTGTCTGGGCGGCGCGGCAACTTATTTTTCACTCGCCGCAAGCTACTTCACTGATGTCAGCGTCATCGCCGTCGTTGGTGAGGATTTTGGCAAGCGACAGGAAGCCGTCTTCACTGCTCGCAATATCGACATGCGCGGCATTGAACGCGCCGAGGGCAAAAGCTTTTTCTGGGCTGGCTCGTACATGGACAACCTGAACGAAGCCAAGACACACCAGACAGACCTCAACGTCTTCGCCGCTTTCGAGCCGAAGATTCCCGAGGCATACCGCAACACGACTCACCTCTTCCTCGCGAACATCGACCCCGTCTTGCAACGCCGCGTACGCGAAGCCATGCCGCAGGCGAAGCTCGTCGCCGGCGACACGATGAACTACTGGATCAACGACCATCGCGCCGCTCTGCTTGAGACCATCAAGGGACTCGACGTGCTCGTCATCAACGATACCGAGACGAAGACCATCGCCGGAAACTCAAATCTGGTGCAGGCGGCAGAGGCCGTGCTGAAGCTGGGGCCGAAGTCGCTCATCGTCAAACACGGCGAGTACGGCGCGACAGCCTTCTTCTCCGAGCGCAGCTTCGGTGCTGACCGCGTTATCAAGCATCCGTTCCGCGCGCCGGCCATGCCGCTCGCCGAGGTAGTCGACCCAACCGGAGCAGGCGACAGCTTTGCCGGCGGCTTCTTCGGCTATGTTGCCTCGCAGCCTGAGCTCACGCCGCAGGTCTTCCGCAAGGCCATGTTCTACGGCAGCGTGATGGGCTCCTTCTGCGTGGAGCGCTTCGGTACCGAGCGCACAGCAAACCTGAGCCGCGAAGAGATCGACGCGCGCTTTGATGTCTTCAAAGAACTGACGCACCTTTAATGAAAGAAGAAA
>CAIMNN010000297.1 GCA_903842845.1 uncultured Acidobacteriaceae bacterium
TGCTTCGGAAACTTCTCGCGGCCCTTCAAAAAGTCCAGCTCAACAGCAAACGCAATTCCAACGATCTCGCCGCCAAGCTGCTCAACCAGCTTGATCGTCGCTTCCATCGTTCCACCAGTCGCCAAAAGATCATCAACAAGCACAACCCGCTGTCCAGGCTGTATCGCATCCAGATGAATCTCCAGCGTATCCGAGCCATACTCAAGCTCGTAGCTCACGCGCGCAACAGCAGCAGGCAACTTCTTCGGCTTGCGCACTGGTACAAAGCCAGCATTCAAGAGGCACGCCAACGCCGGCGCAAAGATGAATCCGCGCGCCTCAATGCCCAGCACCAGATCTACCTTCTTATCGTTGTACTGCGCTGCAAACGCATCGATGATTTGCGCCAATCCGGTCTTGTCCTTCAGCACCGTCGTGATGTCATAAAACAAAATTCCCGGCTTCGGAAAATCCGGAATGGTGCGTACAAGGCTCTTCACGTAATCACTGTTCGTAGTGTTCTTGCTCTCAGACATGGCTGTTCTTGGTGCTCCTCGTCTTCAATTATATCGGCGCGCATTCATGCGCCCTTCGCATATGCAAAACAAAAACGGCAGCCTGTTTTGCAGGTTGCCGTTCTGCATTGAAGAACTATTTGCTTGTTGGTTTACCTGGCCAGCGCAAATCCCGCACGCCGGTTCTGCTGCCAGCAGCTCTCGGTAGACTGCGTGCAGAATGGCTTCTCCTTGCCGAAGCTGATGACGCGCATCCGGTCGGCCTTGATGCCAGCTGCAACCAGCATCTTCTGCGCGGATTCAGCCCGGTTCTGCCCCAACGCAAGGTTGTACTCGTTTGAGCCGCGCTCATCGCAGTACCCGCCAATCACGATCTTGAGGTTCGGATGCTTCCGCAAATAAGCCGCATTCTGAACCATCACTTCTTCGTCGTTCTTGCCGACCGCGTACTGGTCGTAATCGAAGAAGACGTCCTTCATGTTGGCCTTGAACTCCTGCTCTTGGGTCATGGTGTAAACCGGTGAGCTTTCCTCACCTGTAGTAGAGCTAGATGTATTCACGGTCAACCGCGCATCCGCTGTCGCTGAGCCGCCGTCGTTGCGGGCTTCAAGATGGTAGTTGGTAGAGCTCTCCGCAGTCAGCACCTTCTGCCCCGAGATGCCGACATTGCCAAAACCGCTGATGGTCACACTGCTCGCGTTGGTTGTGTTCCAGCTCAGTGTCACTTTGTCACCCGGGTTCACCGAGGTCGGCGTAACGCTGATCTGGGCCGTCGGCGCTGGTGTGGTGGGTGCGGTCTCTTCGGCAGGTGTACTCTTGGCCGTGTTCTTGCCGCAACCTGTTACTGAAATGAATGCTGCGATCATGAAAAAAGCGGCGATGAAACGCATAGAGCGATGCAAGATGTTCCTCCTCTGCCAGGTTAACTCGGATCGGATAGCCGTGGCGGTCAGCTAAAGTTCAACACTTCTATCCTAATATGACGGATGACAAGGCCATTTAGATATGCGATTTGATACAGAAATCGAAGGGCGGAGCTCTGCGCGATACCGGGTCGCGAGACAGCGCGCCTGCATGAATTGTTTTAGGAGTTGGGTCTATCGAATACAACTTCCGCATACACGTTCACTCGGGAACGTCTTTCTGCGGTGTGATCTTTCTATCGCTGCTTTTATTCGGCGGCCGGCTTGTCGACCAGATGCAGTTCCTTGCCCGGCTTGAAGCGCACAGCCTTACCCGGCTGAATGCTGACCTCAGTACCCGTGCGGGGATTGCGACCGATACCAGTCTTGCGCGCGCGCACGCTGAAGACTCCGAATCCGCGCAACTCTATGCGCTCGCCGCGGGCCAGTGCTTCCTTCAGCCCCTCAAAAACAGCATCGACCACGGCCTCGGCCTTGATGCGGGGCAGACCGGTGCGCTCAATGACCTGATGGACAATATCCTGTTTTATCAATGCAGTAACCTCGCTTTGTTGAGCCTGTTGACAAATGTACTACGAGGTATCTCAATAACGCTAGGGGCTTTATTGGCTTTTTAGCGTGAAAATTTATGCCGCTCCAACCCTCCCTTCCACCCCCAAACGGCCAGAGGAGGGTTTCTGGCCACTTTCCCACAATTCGTTAACTCATTGTGCTCTTCCAGCCGAGTCGGTATCATAAACCTTTGTAATTCAGGTAAATTAAGTTCTGGCAGTAAATTTGCCTGTCCCGAAGGAGTTTTGTTCTCATCATGCCTATTTTGAACGACCGCTGGATACGCGAACAGGCCATCCAACACAAGATGATTGAGCCATTCAACGAAAAGCAGGTCCGCGAGGGCGTCATCTCGTATGGCCTCTCCTCCTTTGGCTATGATCTGCGCGTCAGCGACGAGTTCAAGATATTCACCAACGTCAACAGCGCCATCATTGACCCGAAGAATTTTGACGAGCGCTCATTTGTCACCGTACAGGCTGATTCGGTGATCGTTCCACCGAACTCCTTCGCACTTGCCCGCTCCATCGAATACTTCCGCATCCCGCGCGATGTGTTGACCATCTGCGTTGGCAAGTCGACCTACGCGCGCTGCGGCATCATCGTCAACGTAACGCCCTTTGAGCCCGAGTGGGAAGGATACGTTACTCTCGAAATATCAAACACAACCCCTCTGCCGGCCAAGATCTACGCCAACGAGGGCCTTTGTCAAATCCTGTTTTTTCAGGGTAATGAGCCATGCGAAGTCAGTTATGCTGACCGCAATGGCAAATACCAAAAGCAGCACGGCATAGTTCTGCCCAAGCTGTAACTGGAAGACCAGATTTTTTGTTTGCTGTAAATTGCTTCACTCCCCCAGTACTGATCTGCAAATTGAGCATGCCGGCTCGCATCTTCAGCGGGTTGGCAGCTATACATGGTCGGCTGTCAGGCCCGCCATATGCGCCCAAGGGAGGGCCATGCAGTGCAGGGGATAATTTCAGAAGAAACAATTCGCGTTGGTTTGCTGGTCTTTGAGCCGGTTCGTCTTGCCGGGCTTATTTCCATCTGCTCCCAGATCAAAAATCTACAAACTGTGCACGGAGATTTCAAAAGCCTCATGGCGGATGAGTCCCTGCGCTTTATCGTCGTGGACCTCGGTTCGACGAAGGGAGTTGCCGTCGAGCAGGTTGAGCCAATCCGCCTGATCCATGAGCACCGTCCCGAACTGCTTCAGATAGCTCTTGGTGTTGAAGACGACGAACTTGTCACCGAGGCAATTCTTGCCGGTGCGCGCGCATTCCTCGACCTTAACGCCATTGCTCTCGCTGTCAACAAGGCCTTCCAGGAGGTGATGGACGGAACGATTTGGACGCGCAGAATAATTCTTTCCAAAGTCATTGACCAACTGATGACAGAACGAAACGGCAATGGCGCACGTGCACCCAAGAACGGAGTTCAGAAGCTGACAGCGAGGGAACAGCAGGTCCTCGATTTGATCCTTGAGGCTCATTCAAACCGTGAAATTGCCAAGGCACTGGGCATCGAAGAGCGCACGGTCAAAGCGCATCTGGGACACCTGATGCGCAAGGTTGGGGTGACCAACCGGGTTGAGCTCTCAATCTGGGCCCTGAAAAGGGCCAATAGATTACCTGACGAGACGATTGCATGACGTAGCTTAAGGTTATCAAAATGAACAGATTACCGCCCTAACTGTTTACTTAGTGGTTAATAATCTCTTATTACCTTATATCACTCACTTCCGTGCTCTGGTAACACTTAAAAGTCTGATGCACAGTGTAATCAGAAACAACGCAGATCTGGGGAAAGGGGTGCCCAGGGAGCATGCTCAGCATGAATCCTAGTCACCCCTTCTTTTTGCCTACAAACGTTGCATAGCTTAGACACGTCTAATATCTAGCTGTTTATCGTGACTCCTCTTGTAAACATCAACCAGCATCACACCAAAACTACCTGCTCACAAAATGTCTGCTGATGTAATCTTGCAGGTATAAACCCGCGGTGAGATTCCCCTCAACCGCAATCAATGAGGTAGAAAATGAAAATGAAAAAGAGTTTAAGCCTTTTCCTCGTGGCGGCATTTGTTGCATGTCTCACGCTACCGGCTTTTGCAGGCGCGAAGAAGGAGGATCTTCAGGACCGCATCGATAGAGCCAAGATCGTCATGGACCAGATCATGTCCGCATCGGATAAGAGCATCCCATCGGACATTCTTGAAAAAGCGACCTGTGTCGGTGTTGTACCCGGCCTGGTGAAGGGCGCATTTGTCGTCGGCGGCCAGTATGGTCAAGGCGTGGTCACTTGCCGCACAGGTCATGGCTGGAGCGCTCCGGTCTTTATCCGCATGGCAGGCGGTTCGTTTGGCTTCCAGATCGGCGGACAATCGACCGACCTGGTGCTGATAGCCGTGAATGAGAACGGCTTCCAAGACCTGCTGAAGAGTAAGTTCAAGATCGGCGGCGATGCTTCTGCCGCTGCCGGACCCGTTGGTCGACGCGGCGAAGCCTCGACCGATTGGAAAATGAACTCCGAGTTGCTGACCTACTCGCGCAGCAAGGGGCTGTTCGCCGGCATAGATCTCGACGGCACTAGCGTCAGCCAGAACAGTGAAGACACGGAAATCTATTACGGCCAGGCGCAGGATTTCCGTCATGTGCTGAAGGGTGATGTTGCTGTGCCAGAGGGTGCAGTGAGTTTCGTCCGCACCGTGGCCCACTACTTTATGCTGGCCAAACACGGCAAGTAACTGTTGAATTGAAGACCGGCCTCTGCGTTGCGGGGGCCGGTTTCTCTTTGTGCACGCTGAATTGTCGACCCGCACGCCGTAAACTTGTAGGAACGTATGAAGGAAAGACTCGAGTTTCTGCTGGTTTACGTAGTTGCCCAGGTCCTTGGCCGCTTGCCCAGGGGCGTGAGCCGTTTTTTTGTCTACGGACTGGTCTACCTTCTCTATGTCGCGTTTGGCCGATTGCGCAGGGTCGGATTGCGCAATCTGGAACTTGCGTTTCCCGAGTTGACGATTGAGCAAAGGGAAAGAATCCTGCGTGGGCTTTACCGTTCACTCGGCCGGCAACTGGTCGAGTTCAGCCGCATGAGGCGCTACACGCCGGAGAATACTAAAAACTTCATCCGTACCGAGGGACTGGAGAATTATCTTTTGGCGAAAGCACGCGGCAAGGGCGTGTTCATTGTGACCGGTCACTTGGGCGCGTGGGAACTCTCGAGCTTTTATCACTCGATGATGGGCTACCCGATGGAGATGGTCATCAGGAGATTGGACAACAAGCCGCTCGATGCGTTTGTGAACAACATTCGCTGCCTGCACGGCAACAA
>CAIMNN010000298.1 GCA_903842845.1 uncultured Acidobacteriaceae bacterium
CGCGAAGGATGGGGCACCCTCAGCTTGAGAGAGCTAAGGGTGGGCCACCCGCCCTGAAACGATTTCAGCACACGGAGTCATTGGCGGGTGGCCACCCGCCAATGCTCGGAATGACAAGGCGTGGGGTGTGCGGAGTTTAACAGCAAATGCAGATTCCTCGCTTTGCTCGGAATGACACGGTATGGTGGAACGAGCGTTTATCACTCATAGGTGTGATTCGATGAATTCAGGAGATTCGCGGGTTTGCATGGGAAGTAAATTCTGCGAAAATGGGTTATGAGCACCGCACAAATGAAGAAGACATTCGCTGACCGTATTGGCCGCATTGAAGTTTCAGCAACCCTGGCAGTTGGCGCTGAGGCGGCCAAGCTGCGCGCACAGGGCATTAACCTGGTGGATTTTGGCGCTGGCGAGCCGCACTTTAATACTCCGCGCCATATAAAGGATGCGGCGATTGCGGCGATTGAGGGGAACTTCACGCGCTATACGGTTGTGGCGGGCATTCCTGATGTGCGCAAGGCGATTGTCGAGCGTCATGCGGCGGATTTCGGTTCGGATTACACGATTGACGAGACGGTGTTCACGACCGGCGGCAAGCTGGCGCTGTTCAATGCGATTCAGGTTCTGGTGGACCACGGCGATGAGGTGATTTTGCCGGTTCCTTATTGGGTGAGCTTCAAGGACATTATTCAGTACGCCGGCGGGACGGTTGTTTATTTAGAGACCGAGGAGGCGGAGAGCTTCCGCATTACGGCTGATGCGATTGAGCAGGCGATAACGCCGAAGACGAAGGCGATCATTTTGAATTCGCCGTCGAACCCTGCGGGGTCGGTGATGACGGCTGAGGACCTGGAGCGGATAGTGCGGCTGGCGCACGAGAAGGGGATTTATCTCATTCTCGACGAGTGCTACGTTTACCTGAACTATGCGGGGAAGGCGGTGAGCGGCGGGTCGTTTACGTGGGCGAAGGAGCACCTGGTGATTCTCGGGTCGCTGTCGAAGACGTATTCGATGACGGGCTGGAGGGCGGGTTACGCGCTTGCGTCGAAGGCGGTGACGGCGAATTTGTCGAAGCTGCAATCGCAGTCGACGTCGAACACGGCGAGCATGGTGCAGAAAGCGGCGATTGCGGCGCTGGCGAGCTCGCAGGAGTGCGTGTGCGAGTTCAGGGCGGAGTTCATCCTGCTGCGGGATTACATTTTGGAAGCGCTGAAGACGATTCCGGGCGTGACGTGCACCAAGCCTGAGGGAGCGTTTTACGTGTATCCGAATATGGGCGCGTACATTGACGCGGCAGGCAAGGGCGGACGGCCGAAGAACACTTTGGAATTGGCGGCGCGGCTGCTGCACGAGGCGCATGTTGTCACGGTGCCGGGCGAGGCTTTTGGGACGGATGCGCATGTCCGGTTGTCGTACCCGGTGACGCGGGAGAATATTGACGAGGGCGTGCGGCGAATGCGGGAGTTTTTCGCGAAGTTGGGTTAATAACAGCGCAATTCCAGCGCAAATTGAAATATTTGCGCCAAGCACTGTGCAAGAGATAGGCCCATCCGGTAGGATGGGCTTTCTTATGTCCTCATCCATTGACTTTCGCCCTGTGATCCTGGCCGGCGGCAGCGGTACCCGCTTTTGGCCGCGGAGCCGTCGCGCACGCGCCAAACAGGTGCTTGCGCTGGACGGCGAACGCTCCATGTTGCAGCAGACGGTGGAGCGGCTGAAGCCGATCTCGAGCGCGAAAGAGATCTGGGTGATCACCAACTCGCACCTTGCGCATGAGATAGCCGAACAACTGCCGGAGCTGCCTGAGGCGCACATTATTCAGGAGCCAGCGGCGCGCAATACGGCACCGGCGTGCGGATTGGCAGCGTTCATTATTGAGCGGCAGAATCCGAATGCGGTGCTGGGCGTTTTTCCGTCGGACCATGTGATAAGCGACGAGCCGCGTTTTTTGAAGACATTGCAGAAGGGCATTGCGATTGCTGCGTCGGGCGAGAATATGGTGGTGCTGGGCATTGAAGCGACGCGGCCTGAGACCGGTTATGGATACATTGAGACCGGTGAGTTTGCGCTCGATGATGCGGCGCTGCATGTGAAGCGATTTACCGAGAAGCCGAACCAGATACGCGCGGGTGAGTTTATAGCGGCGGGGAATTATTACTGGAACTCGGGGATGTTTTTGTGGTCGGCGCGGACGCTGGCGAATGCAGTGCGGGAGCACTTGCCGGAGACGGCACCGATGCTTGAGGCGATTGCAGCGGCGTATGGAACGCCGCAGTTCGACGAGGTTTTCAACTC
>CAIMNN010000299.1 GCA_903842845.1 uncultured Acidobacteriaceae bacterium
AAGAACGGCTTGAGCTGGCTGATCCGCTTTTACGGTGAGAAACCCGGCATCACGCTGCACCTGATCCTGGACCTGAACAACGGCGCAAATAATTTTGATTTCCGCATGCAGCATGAAGACAAAAGCCTGCATCAGTACACCATCATCGGCTGTTCGACCTGCGCCAACGATGGCTCGCCGGATTATCTCGCGGACAATAATTATTTACCCACCGTGATGCAGGATGTGAACAATTCGTTTATCGTGCCCGAAGTCGAGGGCGCATGGAAGAAGTTCGAGAACTCGCCGGACTCGATCTACAAGGCTGAGTCGGTCTCCATGCAGACGCAAGGTGTGGGCGACGCGAAGACCATGATCGAGGAATCCCTCCTGCGTGCGGTTACGATCCTCACTTATGAGCAGTCTGGTGAGGGCACGAAGAAGCTGTTGCATCGCATCCGCCAGGAACAGGGTAATGGCTTTGTCTGGATGGACAAGCTGGTCGAACAGCTGCGCATGTATTCACAGAACCGTCTAGCCTACCCTGGCCTCAAAGAATTTATGCCATCCATCGTGGGCTTCTATCGCGATCTGTCGCCGAACATGATCGGCGTAAAGGCTGAATTTGCGCAGCGCTCAGCGCATGTGGTCAACATTGCGCCTTTTGCCAATGGGGCGGTCGATGTGGACCCTGCACTCACTTCAATGACAGTGATGTTCGACAAGCCCTTGGACACGTCGAAGAATTTTTCGTTCAGCACCAGCGACGACGCCGAGATCCAGATTCCGATCGGCGGAGCGCCGACCTATCAGGATGGCGGCACGCGCGTTGTCATTCCGCTCACGCTGCAACCAAAACAGCATTACGCGTTCGAGTTGAGCTCCGATTCGTTCGAGACCAATGATGGATTTCCGCTCGAGACCTACCGCGTTGAGTTCAAGACGCGGTAGAATCGCAGTCGCTTGCAATGCATGTCCCGCCGGTCAATATGAACTGCAAAAATGAGGACTTGGTGTTTTAATGAATGTCATCCCTGTGAGGGCTGGTTCGGATGCGTTCATTTATCGCCATTTTTCTTTGCCTCTTCGTTTCGCTTTGCCTTTTAATGTCCGGCTGCGGCAGCTCGACCAACAGCGTCGCGCCGCCACCGCCTCCGCCAGCCAATCAATATAACGTTGTCGGCTATTACCCAAGCTGGGGAACCAACAACGCACCTGTGTACAACGTGAAAAACGTTGTCACCAGCGGCTCCGCACCACTCCTGACGCATATTATTTATTCCTTCGGCAGCATCCAGAACAATCAGTGCGTCAGCGCCGACCCGGTTGCTGATTATCAAACTCTGATTCCCGCAGCCCTGTCTGTCAACGGCGTTGCCGATACAGCCGGATCCTTTGCCGGAAACTACCATCAGTTGCAGGAATTGAAAACGCTCTACCCCAACATGCAGATCGAAGTTTCAGTCGGCGGCGGCGGTTTTGACACCAGCCTCTTCAGCGCCGCTGCGAGCCCGTCCAATGTGCAAAGCTTCGTGGCCAGCTGCATCAATATGTACATCAAAGGCAACTTCGCCGCAGGCATCACCGAGCCGGGAATATTCACCGGTTTCGACATCGACTGGGAGTGCCCCGCGAGCGCATCCGATAAAACAAATTTTTCCGCACTGATGGCCGAGTTTCGCAAGCAGTTGGACGCGGTCAAGCCGGGCTATCAACTGACCATCGCAGCCGGTGCAAGCTCCTGGTGCTGGCAATATTACGACGTACCCGCGCTTACACCCTCGCTGAGTTTTTATAACGTGATGACCTACGACTTCGACGGCTCATGGAACTCGACAACGGGATTTGTTGCGCCGCTCTACCAGAGCACGCTGGACCCGGACCCGGCCAACAACGCGAACTATGCGATTGATTTTTATTTGCAGCAAGGGGTGCCGGCTTCGAAGCTGGTGATGGGCATGCCCTTTTACAACTACGAGTGGACCGCAGTGCCCGCGAACAACAACGGGCTTTTTCAGCCAGGCACAGCGAATCAGAACAATGGTGGTTACGCGCTGACAAAGTCGATGGAGAACACAGCCGGCTACACCCTCTACCGCGACACAACCACCCAGGAGCCGTGGCTTTTCAACAGCGCAACGGGTGACTTTTGGACCTTCGACGACCCGACCTCGCTCGCTTTCAAGACCAATTATGTGGTGAATAAAAAGCTGGGCGGCGTGATGTTCTGGGAGCTCTCCAGCGACGATGCCAACGGCACCTTATTGAAGTCGATGACGAATGTACTGAAGTGAACCTGCCGGAATTTGTTCCACAAATAGAACCCTGACAACGCGGGGCAGGGCTCTGTATTCTTACCCCATGATTTCACAACCGGAAGCAAGGAACCAGACCGAG
>CAIMNN010000300.1 GCA_903842845.1 uncultured Acidobacteriaceae bacterium
AGCTGCACCTCGGCAATTACATGGGCGCGCTAGCCAACTGGGTGAAGCTGCAGCCAAAGTATGAGTGCTACTTCTTCATCGCCGACTGGCACGCGCTGACGACAGATTATGCGGACACATCGCGCATCAAGCAGAACACGCTCGACGTTGCGCTTGATTATCTTGCCGCTGGTCTTGATCCGGAACTGTCCACAATTTTTATTCAAAGCCATGTGCCAGCCCATGCCGAACTGCACTTGCTTTTATCCATGATCACGCCGCTCGGGTGGCTGGAGCGTGTGCCTACATATAAGGAGCAGCAGGAAAATATCACTGGCAAGGACCTCTCGACCTACGGGTTCCTCGGCTATCCGTTGCTTCAGGCCGCGGACATTCTGCTATATCAGCCGCAGTTTGTGCCCGTCGGGCAGGACCAGGTTGCGCACGTAGAGCTGACGCGCGAGGTTGCAAGGCGTTTTAATTCGTTGTACAAAACGCTGACTTTTCCCGAACCTGAAGCCTTGCTGACACCGTCGCCAAAGGTGCCCGGTGTTGATGGTCGCAAAATGTCTAAAAGCTACGGCAACACGATCGGCTTGACTGAATCACCGCGGTCAATTGGTTTTAAGATCGCCACGATGTCGACGAATGGACAAAGGATCAAGCAGACGGATGCCGGAGACCCGGATCTATGTCCAGTTGGTGACTTGCACAAGCTCTTCAGCAGTGAAGAGGTAAAGCTTCAGGCCTTCACAAATTGCAGGCAAGCCAAATCCCGCTGTGAGTTTTGCCGAATTGAAGCAATTGAATCAGTCGGCAAGGCGCTGACGCCCATTTATGAAAAGCGTCAAAGTCTTGAATCCAATATTGAACAAACCTGGGATATGTTGCAGGAGCAGGCGCGCAAGGCGTCGGTCCGTGCAGAAGAGACCCTGCAGGAAGTTCGACAATTGCTCGGAGTTTCACGCGATCTTGGTGGACTGAAGCGGGGGCTTCGCGTGGACGAGGAAGAACAGAACAAAAAACATGATCTATCAAAACATGCGGATTGGTGGAAGATTGAAAATGACCAGTTACGCGCAAAAAACATTCGTGATTATTGGTTGAACAATTTGCTTCCCTGGGATATTCAGCTAAAACACGAGAGCAATCGCGTGTTTGCGTCCATTGAACGTGAACTTGAAGAGCCGCTAACCAACTTCAAAAAGAAGCGTGTGTTTGTATCAACTGCGCGGGAATTTGGACCAGGCGAATGGGTATTTCATATTCCGCTCAAGTCCTATGAAATTTGGACGCTCTTGTGCTGGGATAAGAGTTACCAGTTGGAAGATTTCATTATCCCGCAAAAATTCTTTGCCACTGCATTTGCACAGGCGAAGAAGGCAAAGGCGAAAGAGGAAAAGATCAGAGCGGTGGTTCGCAAAGAGGGTGACGCATATTATTTAACCATTGAGAATGCAGAGCCGGTTGAGATCATGAATTTAAAGCGAGATTACTCGCCTTTAAAGTAAGCTTGCTCTGTTCGGCACTGGATGTTGAGTTTTCTGAAGCATCAACGGTAGTAAATTTTAAAGAGCGCGCACGCACCATGGAGAGCGAGGGAGAAGAATGGAAGAGCAAAAACTCCCATGGTGGAAACGGGCGATAAGTTTTTTGCGTTCGGTATTTCAGCGACCTGCGAAGGTTGAGGCTGCGCCGGTTGCTGCGCCTGTTGCTGAAGTGCGGCGACCAGAGCCGGTTGTACCGGTTGAGGCGGTGAAGGCAACTCCGCCACCTGAGCACGAGCGAGCAATTGAACCAGAGCCGATGGTGGTGATTGAGACGGTTCCGGAGCCGATACCTGAGCCACAACCCGAACCGCCGCCCGTTGAGCAGTTGGTTGAAGAAGTAAAGCCCGTTGTTGATGCGCCGGTGGATTTTGTTGAGGAACTCCCACCCACAACTGAAGCTGTGCAAGAATTGGAAGCAGCGCCGCAGGTAGCGGAAGATGCAGAGGTCGCAGAGGTCGAAAAACCTGAGCCTGAGCCTGAGCCTGAGACTGTTTCTGCTATAGCTGAGTTGGAAGAGTTAAAACCAGAGCCTGCACCAGAGCCAGTGTCGGAGCCTGAGCCTGAATCAGAGTCTGAACCAGAGCCAGAAATTGTGGAGCAGAGTGAAGAGCCTGAAGCAGAGCCTGCGGGTGTGAGCGAAAAGCCCGAGCCGGTTAAGGAAGTTCAGATAGTCGAAGAGAGAATGGAAGAAGAGAAATTACCGGAGCCTGAGGTTGAGCCAGAGCCGGAAGAGATAGAAGTGATTACGGAAGAGCCGGAAGCGGTAGAAGTCGAAGAGACAGTCGTAGTGCCGGAGCAGCAGGAAGAAACAATCGAAGTGGAAGCAGCGCAAGCGACGGTAGAGACTGAAGTGAATGAGAGCGTAGTTGTGGAAGAGATGAAACAGGAACTCGCGCCAGAGCCCGAGCCGCAAGCGGCCGAAGCTGCTGTTGCGCCTGAAACTCTTTCAACGCCTGCGCCTGAAGCCACCGTCGAGCCTGAGCCTGAACCTGAAATCGCGCCCGCGCCCGCTACGCCGCAAACTGCCGCACCCATCAAGCACACCATCAAGCCCGACGACGACAAGAACTCGCCCTTCTCCATCCTCGTCGGTCAGGTCTACGAAGGCCCGATGGACCTGCTGCTCGACCTGATTCGGAAACAGGACATCGACATCTACGATATTCCTATTGCGCGGATCACCGAGCAGTTTCTTTTTTACGTCGAGCACATGCGCGCTTCGGAGATGGACATTGCGGGCGAATTCATTTACACGGCGTCGCTGCTCATCCACATCAAGAGCAAGATGCTGCTGCCGCGTGCGCCTTCCGGTCCCGAAGACCTGCTCGATGACCCGCGTCGCGAGCTCGTTGAGCGCCTCCTCGAGCACGAGCGATTCAAGAACGCCGCGCAGATGCTGCAACAGAAACAGATGATCGAAGCGGCGACGTGGTCGAACCCCGGTATGCGCGAGTTCAAAGGCGACGAAGGCACCGAGCCGGAATTGGCCGCGGACACGGTTGACCTGGCGCGCGTTTTTCAGGAGATTTTAGATCGCTTCAAGAACCGCCCCATCATCAACGTCGAAGAGGATCAGGTGACGGTCGGGCAGATGATACAGTTTCTCGGCCGGCGGCTCAACATGGAAGACAAGCCGATAGCGCTGCGCAAGCTGCTGGCGCACACGCACACGCGTCGCTCGCTGGTGGCGATGTTCCTTGCGCTGTTGGAGCTTGTGCGATTGCAGGCGATCTTGCTGCGTCAGGACCGGCTCTTCAGCGAGATCTACATTAAAAAGCACGCGGACTTTGATTCGGTGATGACTGAAGGCTTCATGGCCGCACGCGACGACTGGGGCTAGATTCCCTCGCCCATCGATACATAATTTTTAAGCTTCTCCAACTCGCGGCGGTAATCAGCGCGTTCAACTTCCTCGTGTGCAAATGGTTTTTGCTCGTGAATGGGGGTCACGCCTTCGAGCTTATCTACGCGCGCGGCAAGCGCGATGAGCGCGTCGGAGAGCGGGTCTTTTATCTCGCGCGGGTCGGTGATGAGCACGCGCTGGCCTTCGCGATATACAACGTGCGCGGGAACTCCGACGACAGTGGAATTGGGCGGAACGTCGATGAGCACGACACTGCCTGCGCCAACGCGCGAGTTTTCGCCGATTGTGATGTCGCCAAGAATGTTGGAGTTGTTGCCGACGAATACACCATCGCATAAAGTCGGATGGCGTTTGCCCTTCTGCTTGCCGGTGCCGCCGAGGGTCACACCTTGATAGAGCGTTACATCGTCGCCGACGATTGCGGTCTCACCGATGACAACACCGCTGGCGTGGTCGATGAAGAGACGGCGGCCGAGGGTTGCGCCGGGGTGAATGTCAGCGCCGGTGTAGAAGCGCGCGACCTGCGAGAGTATGCGCGCGACGAGATAGAGGTGATGCCGCCAGAGCCAATGCGTGATGCGGTGCGTCCAGACCGCGTAGAGGCCGGGATAGCAGAGCAGGACTTCGAGATACGAGCGCGCTGCCGGGTCGCGCTCAAAGATGGAGCGGATATCTTCGCGGATCCTAGTGAACATCGGCAGCGCTCCTGTGGATTGGATGAGGTTGAGTGTGCGGAGGGCTCGCACTACAGCGAACCCTCCTTCAGTTTAGAGAGTCACAGGGCTTGTCGGTATGGCCAACGCTTCCTGACGCAGCGTATCGAAGAGCGCGCTTGAGAGGTAGCGCTCGCCGAAGCTGGGCAGAATGGCGACGATGAGTTTGCCTGCATTCTCAGGTCGCGCGGCAACCTGCAACGCGGCGTGGACGGCTGCGCCTGACGAGATGCCGACGAAGATGCCTTCTTCTTTTGGCAAGCGGCGGGCGGTGGCGATGGCGTCATCGTTCGAGACCCGAATGATTTCGTCGATGAGGTCCGTGCGCAAAATGCTCGGCACAAAACCCGCGCCGATGCCTTGAATCTTGTGTGGGCCGGGTTTGCCGCCGCTCAGCACCGGGCTGTCTGTCGGTTCGACGGCGATGGCCTTGAATTCCGGCTTGCGCTCCTTGATGTAAGAGGTAATGCCAGTGATGGTGCCGCCGGTTCCGACACCAGAGACCAAAATGTCCACCTTGCCGTCAGTGTCTTCCCAAATCTCAGGGCCGGTGGTTGCATAGTGAATGGCCGGGTTGGCTGGGTTGTCGAACTGCTGAAGGATGAAGCCGTTCGGCGTTGCGGCAAGCAACTCGTTGGCCTTGGCGATTGCGCCCTTCATGCCGTTGGGGCCGGGGGTGAGGACGAGCTCTGCGCCAAAGGCGAGCAGAAGCACGCGGCGCTCGGTGCTCATTGTCTCCGGCATGGTGAGGATGAGACGGTAGCCCTTGAGCGCGGCGATGAATGCAAGCGCAATGCCGGTGTTGCCGCTGGTGGGCTCGATGAGCACGGTTTTGCCGGGGGTTATCTTGCCGGCCTTTTCGGCAGACTCGATCATGGCGAGGCCGATGCGGTCCTTGACGCTGGAGAGCGGGTTCTGGCTTTCAAGCTTGACGAGTACGGTTGCGGGCAGACCGGCGGCGATGCGGTTGAGCTTGACGAGCGGCGTGCGTCCAATGAGTTCACCTACGTTGTTTGCAATGCGTGCCATTGAAAGACTCCTCCGGCCAGTGGACGGGACCAAGGCCTGTGTTTGGAATTGAATTGTCAGATAGAAGGGTTTTGAGTTCGGGGCGATGTGTGGGAATTTAAAGATCTGCGCTTATTCAGCAGGGCACACCCTCGCGTCGACTGATCACCGGGCGGTGTTAGCGACATCGTGGCATGGATTTAGCTTAACGGCTGGGGCTGGGAATGGCAAGATGCGGATACACGAAAATAAAAAGCCCCGCAAGGCGCGGGGCTTTTTAACAACTCAGTGTGCAGCCAGAAGCTATGTGCTCCACTTCTTAACGTCGAAGTTGTATGTGTCAAGCTCCTCGACGGTGCGGGTCTTGATCCACCAGAGGATCATGCCTGTGCCGAGGACGATAACAAGCAGTACGCGCGCCAGGTCTTTGAGACTTGGCGAGCCGGAGAACTCGATGAGGATTACAACCGCAAGCGCCACGCCGGCGAAGAGGCCGAGCAGGTCAGCAAGCGTGGAAAGAAACTCGTTGTTGCCGGTCATGATGAGGTAAAACACCATACCCGCCATCAAGGGGAGGATGGTCAGCAACCAGTAGATGTTCTTTGTGACTGCTTCGCGGCGGTGATAGACCGAGACCTCTTCTCCGGTGTGAACCGTGAGAGTCTTTTCGTC
Organism: uncultured Acidobacteriaceae bacterium; assembly: GCA_903842845.1. GTDB lineage: Bacteria > Acidobacteriota > Terriglobia > Terriglobales > Acidobacteriaceae > CAIMNN01. The sequence continues at coordinate 5,787 of CAIMNN010000300.1, forward strand.
ATCGCTGATGGACCAGCGCGAGTAAACAAAGTCAACGCGCGGATTGTCGCCGAAGAGGAAGGACTGTGAACCGCTGTAGGTCAGGGTGTTGTCCTGCCATACACCCTTGGTGACGATCTTCTCAGCAAAGCTGGCTGCTTCGCTGGGATACTCCTGACCGTCGGCAAAGAACTTGGCAAAAGGCTTGACCTGCCCGTTGCGGATGCACATGGCCTTGAACTCGTCCGAGGAGACCTGAATCTGCATGAGTGCCGGAGGCACGTTCTGGTTGACGTTGGCCGTTTCGTCCGCGTTTGTGTCAGGAAGTGGGCAAATGTCGTTGCCGCTCTCCAACTGCCAGTAGCCGCTCAGATCTGAAAGAGCAATCTGCTTCGTCTGCGCAGAAATGGAAACCGCGCCGGCAAAGAGTGCCAAAAAAAGAAATGTAAACACCCGCCTGTGCATTTTGCCTCTCAAAGGTACGGGATTCATCATGAACCTCTGTGGGTTGCATGACGACACGGGTACTGAACGCACCTATGTGGAACGCTCAATATGCCTATCAAAGTGTGTATCCATGTTACCACTGCCTTTATCTAACTGAAAGTAGAAAGTTATAGGGGTGGTAACAAATGGGTTACGCCCCCTGGCCGCAGCTGCCCGCTCGAATGCAGCATAAAACCAAGGAAAATAAGAAGCTGATAGAATAGAAGTATGGGCGGCAAGGACTCTTGCTTGCCCGGTGATCCCCCACCCCAGAAAACCACCTAAACCAAAGGAAAATAAGAACTTGTGAGCCAGATTATCCGCAATATCGCTATCATAGCGCACGTTGACCACGGCAAGACCACCCTCGTAGACGCCATGCTGAGGCAGTCCGGCACCTTTCGTGCCAATGAGCAGGTCGCCGACCGGGTTATGGACTCGAATGAGCTGGAGCGCGAGCGCGGCATCACCATTCTGGCCAAAAACACCGCCATTCACTACAAAGGCGGAAAAATCAACATAGTGGACACCCCCGGCCACGCCGATTTCGGAGGTGAGGTTGAACGCGCACTGAAGATGGTTGATGGCGTGATGCTGCTGGTGGATGCCGCCGAAGGCCCACTGCCCCAGACCCGCTACGTGCTGGCAAAGGCGCTTGAAGCAAAGCTCAAGCCCATCGTTGTGATCAACAAGATCGACCGCCCGGACGCACGTCCGCAGGAGGTTTTGAACGAGGTCTATGACCTGTTCATCGACCTCGACGCCGAAGAATCGCAGCTTGATTTTCCGGTGCTCTATTGCGTGGCCAAGGCTGGAACCGCGACGGCTTCAATGCAGATCCTGGTGACGAACCTCGACTACTCCGAGTACTTCGGCCGCATCGCCATCTGCCGCGTCTTCCAGGGCACGTTGCATACCGGCGATGAGGTCTTCATCTCCAAGCGCGACGGGTCGTTGATGAAGACGAAGATAACCAAGCTTTTCACCTTCTCCGGATTGAAGCGCACCGAGACAGAAGAGACAACGGTTGGCGACATTGTTGCCGTTGCCGGTGTTGAAGGAATCACAATCGGTGAGACCATCACCAGCATCGAGAACCCTGCGCCGTTGCCGCTCATCATCATCGACGAGCCGACGATCGCCATTCAGTTCAGCGTCAACAACTCGCCGTTCGCAGGCCGCGAAGGTCAGTACGTGACCAGCCGCAATCTGCGTGAGCGCCTTGAGAAGGAACTGCTGACCAACGTCAGCGTGCGCGTTGAAGACACCGGTTCGCCGGACAGCTTCAAGGTGCTGGGCCGCGGTGAATTGCAGTTGGCGATTCTCATCGAGATGATGCGCCGCGAAGGCTTTGAGCTGATGGTCGGCCGGCCGGAGATCGTCACTAAAACGGTCGACGGAACCCGCATGGAGCCGGTCGAGCATTTGACCATCGACGTGCCGGAGATCTACACCGGCGTCGTGATCGAAAAGCTAGGACCACGCAAGGGTGAAATGACCAAGATGCACAATCACGGCTCAGGACGCGTGCGTCTTGAGTTCCGCGTTCCCAGCCGTGGCCTCATCGGCCTGCGCTCGGAGATGCTCACCGAAACGCGCGGAACCATCGTGATGAACACGCTTTTTGACGGTTACATCCCCTACCAGGGCGAGATTCCGCAGCGGCCGACAGGCGCGCTTATCTCTGACCGTCAGGGAATTACGACCACGTACTCGCTCAATGGAATCCAGGAGCGCGGCGTTCTTTTTGTCGGCGCGACGGTTGATGTGTACGAGGGCATGGTCATCGGCGAACACTCGCGCGACAACGACCTCGACGTCAACGTGGTGCGTGAGAAGAAGCTGACCAACATGCGCGCTTCATCGGCTGACGACGCCATCCGACTTGTTCCATACAAGACGCTGAACCTGGAGCAGGCAATCGAGTTCATCGCCGAGGACGAGCTGGTCGAAGTGACGCCGAAGAGTCTGCGCTTGCGCAAGAAGGTTCTTCAGGCCAATCGCAGACCGAGGCGCAACCAGACAGCAGAGTAGCTTGAAGTCGCGTTACGGCTGTAAACTTGCGGCGCGGCAAAAAGGCGATTAGCAACCATGCGGCTGTTGCATGTGATCCATACACTTGACCCGTCGCACGGCGGACCCAGCGAATCCGCGCGCATGTTTGTGCTCGCGCATCAGCGCGCTGGCAATGTGGTCGAGGTCGCAACGCTCGATGCTCCCGGAGCATTCGAAAGTCGCGTGAACTGCGAGGTTCATGCCTGCGGGCCGGGGCGCGGTGTCTACGGGTATGCGCCGAAACTCTACGAATGGCTGCGTGCGAACCGCTCGCGCTTTGACGGCGTTATTGTCAACGGTGTGTGGCAGTATCACGGACGCGCGGCACGCAAAGCCTTTGCCGGGCATAGACCGTATGTGGTCTTTGCGCATGGCATGCTCGACCCCTACTTCAGAAAATTCAAGCTCAAGCACATCAAGAAGCTCGCTTACTGGACCCTGGCCGAGGCTAAAAATCTCAACCAGGCGAATGCAGTTTGTTTCACCAGCGAGGAAGAGAAAAAAATTGCCGCCGAGGGGTTTCCATTCAGGAAATTCCAGCGCGTAGTTGTTCCTTATGGAACCACTGGGCCGGATACGGATGCGGAGACCGCCAAGAAGTTTTTTTTCGACGCTCATCCCCATCTTGCCGGTCTGCGCTACCTGCTCTTCCTGGGCAGAATTCATCCCAAGAAGGCGTGCGACATTCTGCTTGAGGCCTTTGCCCGCGTTGCTCCGCCAGACCTTCATCTTGTGATGGCCGGTCCTGACGGAGACAACTGGCGGCCTGCTCTCGCTGCGATAGCGGGCCGGCTGGGAATAGCCGACCGCGTGCATTGGACGGGCATGTTGAGTGCGCAACTCAAATGGGGAGCGTTCTTTGGCGCTGAAGCGTTCATACTGCCCTCGCATCAGGAGAACTTCGGCATTGCGGTGGCTGACGCCCTCTCTTGCGGCATCATTCCACTTATCAGCGACAAGGTGAACATTGCGCCGGAGATTGCGGCCGACGGGGCGGGGCTGGTCCAGCCGGATTCGGTGGAAGGTACGATGGAATTGATTCGCGGCTACCTCGCGATGACCGAAAATGAAAAAAATCTAATGCGCGCAAATGCACGCGCTTGTTATCGAAAGCGTTACTCACTTGGCAATGCCGTGGACGCGGTTTACAAAGCCCTGGGATTGGCCCAATAGGGGCTGGAAAAAACTCTGTGCGTGATAAGATGAAAAGGAAGTTTAGGCCTGATTTTTCAGGGTCTTGGAGGGAATTTTCGAGTCGGCTGGACGGCACGATCAAGCCAGTCAGCAACTGCCGGTAAGCGAATTGTACCCTTCCGTTCATGAGGATCTGTGAAGCGCATTCCACACATACGTATCTTCGTTTTTCTGATGGCCGTGGCGTTGTTTTTTGCCGACGCATTACCGTGTGCGGCGCAGCAGCCACCTGTCAACGCGGAACCTCTGGCCGGATACGCGCCGGGGTTGATGCCCGGCGACCAGATTGAAGTGTTTTCGACCGACCTGACCGAAGCTCCCGACGTGAAGCTCACCATCGGGCCTGATGGGACCGTTAATTTTCCGTACATTGGCACGGTCAAGCTGGAAGGTTTGACGCCGGCGGAAGTGCAGACAAAGATCGCCGAACAGCTCAAGGTTAAACAGATAGTGCTGGCTCCCGTTATCACTGTCAACGTGGTCAACGCGCGCAATTATTCCGTGACAGTGCTTGGTGAAGTGAGGACGCCGACGCGCATCCCCTTGTTCAGCGCCACGCCGCTTTCCCTGGTCATTAGTTCAGCAGGCGGCTTTACGCCGAACGCGAGCCTGCATGTTTTGATCTCCCACGCCAACGGCTCCGCGCCCGAGGATGTGGAGGTGAGCCGCGACATGCATGATCTGCACACCTTGAACGCGACCGTCCTGCCCGGCGATGTGATTGCGGTTGTGCCTGCGGGCAGCTACTTTGCATTGGGTGAGTTCAACCATCCGGGTGTCTTTGCCATTGTCAGCACGCAGCACTTGACCTTGTTGCAGGCTGTGGCTACGGCCGGTGGGCCCACAACCCTCGGGGAATTATCCCGGGCGCGCCTGTTGCGCACGGTCAACGGACATCGCGAGGAGATCATCTTTGATGCTGGCAAGCTGGAGCGCGGACAGATCGCAGACCCGCTGGTGCATACCGACGACATCATTTACATTCCGCGCAACAACAGCAAGAACCTCACCAACAACTGGCTGAACACGGCACTGACGCTTACCGGCCTGAGCTTCTCTCTGGCCACCTTCCTGAAGTAAGGCTGGATGTATTCCATCGTCAAAGAGATGCGGATTGGAAAAGGATTGAGGCATTGGACAACCGGTTTCTGAGCACGGACAGAGAAGAGAAGCTCAAGGAGCGCATGGAGTGCATTGACAACGTCGCCATGCTCTTCATGATCTCCTGGTTCTTTGTCGTTTTTCAGGGTGCCATCCGCAAATGGATCTTTCCCGGTAACTCAATCCTGTATTTCATCCAGGACGTTCCCATCACCATCGCGTATATCTATGCCT
>CAIMNN010000301.1 GCA_903842845.1 uncultured Acidobacteriaceae bacterium
CGTACTATGTGTCGAAAATGCTTGTGAATTCATCGTCGTGATTTAATTGAATATCAACAAATTTGTTATGGAAGACGACATCTTTCATGGACTGAATGTCACCAAACAATTCTTTGTCTTCAAATTTTTCCTATTCATCCTCTTCACTACCTTCTTCATTCAAATGATTTTGTTCGGTATGCAATTCGATAACATTGAATTTTACTATTTTTGATCCGTCACTCATAAAGTGGCATAAGTCATGAAATGCTTTTCGATTTTCATTCGAAATTATTCGGACGTACAAATAAATATCTTTCAACAAATTACTTTCGGCACTTGTTAAAAAATAATCAATTTCAGGATTATAATTATGCTTTTTTGGTAAATCTATCGGATCATACGATATTTCCTGTTTGTTTGATCGTTTGTAACCTACACCTTCAAATAAAATATTACTCGCTGATCGTTATGACATCATCACAGACACTTCAATCGATCGGATAATCGCCAGTGCCGACGCGCTTTACCAACAGCAAGTAATCCGAGAACAACACATAACCGGAAGCTCCATAACGATTATCCTTTGCGGAATTGAGAGCTGGAAACGCCGATGGATCGATTGGGAAATACATATGACATTAAACATACTGCATGCTCTCTTGGGCATCTGCCTTCCAACCAACCCACGAAATGCTGATGGCACGGTAACGGTTCCAGATCGCCTTCATACCAATATCGTAAGAGGATACGCGCATTTCATCCATTGGACAGAAGACCCGCAATTCTTGCGGGCGGCCATAGATTGTTCTCTAGAAAAGGCACATCAACCTGGAAACCGCGATAATTCTGCACCGCGGATGGAGAGAAGTCGGCCATGACTTCTTTGGTTGCCTAATTGGCTATGCCCATGCCAGCCAGTTCATAGCCACCAAGCCGACTGCTTTTGCAGTTGCTGATCTCACGTTTCTAGGCGGTAATCGGAATGGTGTTGAAGTGCGAGTCGGGTTACGGTAGCCACCGACCGGGCGGCCAATGTCACTTGAGCGTCTGCTTTTAGACCTGCGAAACCGCGATAACAACTATTGCCCGTGAGTTTTCTTCCTTTCTTCCCAACGGTCCCACAGTTGCCTCAGTTGTTGGTTTCTGCAGCATGCAATGGCTAAGTTGACACCCTCGCTGCATTTCCTGCGACGAGCAGCATCTGCCGCCACAATTGCTATCAGATTACCGAATGCGCCTGGGGCATCGTCGAATTTGGCTATTTCTCCATACTTTTTCGGCGTAAGATCGTTTTCAACTAAGACATCGACCCTTCTATTCATTTCAATCCAAATTTCATCAGCTTGCTGTTTTGGTAGCGCCAGAGAGTCTGAATTTTCAGTTATGCGCGATTGGACACATGTAAAGGCATTCGTTACATCCCTTTCATATAGGTGGAGGCTATCGGAGAAATGTGTGTAGCTTCCGGGAATAACACCAAGCCAGCCAGCAATGACTTCCTGCAAAGTCATAAACTGCACAAAATTGTGCGGCAGGCCTAAGAATAGATCGTTACTACGCATGATTTGAGACCACTCAAGCCGGCCATCACGTACTTTCAGAAGTGAGCAAATATTGCAGGGAATGTCATCGGCAACTGGGGCACCGTGATCCGAAGGAAAGTCACTCTTTGCATCCCATATTTGCAGCACGACCTGTCGTCCATCTGGGTTTGTCCTCAGGGCGTTGCAAGCACACTCGAGTTGATCGAATCCAAAGTGCTGTCGCAACCTAAAGCCATACGCTCCGTAATACTCTGGCTTGGTCCCTGCAAATTGAGGTAAGCGCGGATTGAAGAAATTGAGATACGCCGAGTCTCGGCGGCCATTCAGTATTCCAATCACTTCAACGATCGCAAATGCTACGCTTAGCGCGGGAGTCCGTGATATCACCCATCGCTGCCGAGAATCGCGTATATTAATCGTCACGTGTAGCAGTTCCAAAGTGTTCCCCCCACGCCCACTCTGCTTGCGCACGCCCTCTCCATTTCTGAATGAGGAAACTGCAAGGCGCCACGCTTCATCTGCCGATCCGGAGTCAAATAGCGGCATTTAGTATCTCCTTCTCACGTTTAATCTGCTCATTGAGACCCCATTTAGGGGGATACCAATAGTTAATTGGGGAGGAAGAACTTCGAAATATCTGCTTGATGCGAGTCCTCCCGGTTATTCCAATGACGCTAGTGGTGTCCGTCATAAATAGAGTCTTTTAAGAATCGGGGTCATCTCATAAGATGAGGAAACCCCGAGATGCGTGTTGCTTCAGCGATTGCATTGCCTATAGAGACTCGGCGCCAACTGGA
>CAIMNN010000302.1 GCA_903842845.1 uncultured Acidobacteriaceae bacterium
GACTGAGCACGGGTCGGTCGCCGTCGACTGCGCCTTCTTCAATGCTGGCGAGCGTGCCGGCGATGAGAATGAGTATCGGCGGCCATGCGGGAAATGTGTAGTACTCCTGATTGGTGGAGAGCGAGAAGAAGAGCAGGAGGAAGCCGGAGTAAATGCTCAGCAACCAGATGGAGCGGACGCGGAACTTCAATTTGAAGACGTAGCTGGCGACGTCCTCGCGCGCGGCGTAGTCGAGGTAGAAGTCGACGGTCTGGCCTGCGTCTTTGCGCAGATGCGTCATCCAATTTTGGCGGGTCTTCCATGCGACGACCAGGATGGCTGGGATGAAGAGGCTCCAGGGGAAGAGCCACGCAAGCGGCAGCGACCAGTAAGCGAGGAACGGGAGCTTGGAGTAATCGTGCGGGAAGCGCGTGCCCAAAAATCTGAAGACGTGCTCATTGAGGAAATAGAAATACGCGAAGCCATGGACGTTGCCGATAGAAGGGTGATTGCCGATGGGGTGGCCCTGGTCGGGGTTCGCGATGCTGGCGAGGATATGCCAGGGCGCGGCGATGAGGAGATAGAAGAGAAATCCGGTGACAGGTTTGAGATCGCGCCAGCGACGCCATTGACCGGTCAAGAGCAGTAGCGGCACGGCAGCGGCTGCAAAGAAGACGGGAGCGATGAGGCCCTTGGTGAGTGTGGCGAGAGCAAGTGCGGCCCACATGCCGTAGAAGCGAATGGGGCGGCGGCTCTCAAGGCCAGTGATAAAGGCGTAGAGCGCGAGGAGAAGCAGAAATGTGAGGAGAGCCTCGGGGATGTAGAAGCGCGTGTATAGGAACGGGCCAATGGCGGTGAGGATTCCGAGAGCGGCGTAAAGGCCGGCGCGTTTGCCCCATGCGCGCGATGCCCAGAGCCAGCCGATCCAAGCGCAGCCGAGAATGGCGAGCGCGTTGGGCAGATGCGTGGCAGCAGCGGATTCACCGAAGAATTTATAGAGCGCGGCAACGAGCCAGTAAGGGAGCGGAGCTTTTTCCAGATAACGAATGCCATCGACCTTGAGCGTGACCCAGTCGCCGGATTCGGCGATGTGCTGCGCGGCCTGCGCGTGTGAGGCGTCTGCGTCGTCGAGCAAAGCCGGGGTGCGGAGCGCTGTGAGAAAGACGAGCGCAAAAAAAGAAAGTATCAGCACCCAGGTCAACTGCCTGGAAGGGATGAAATGCGTACGGCTTGGGCTTGTAGTCATGGTGTGGCGCGGTGCGCTGCTTAAAGGATAGCAGCAGATATGCAGTACTATTTGCGCCGGGTGTTGGAGAGCAGCAAACGCGCCATGCGCGGGTCGATGAGCCAGCGGAGGATGGGCGGGTGATGTTCGAGGTCGACGCGCACCACCGAGCCCTTACGGATGCGGATAGCAGCGCCGCCGTTGCTTGTGATCATGCGGCCTAAAAAGTGAAACAGGTTCGGATTATGGCCGACGACAAGGATGCCTTCGCATCCGCGTGTGGCGTAGTTGCCGAGCATCTGCTGGAATGCGGCGTAGGTGCCGTCAGGAGCGAGAGCGGGATTGATGTCTACGCGATTGTCGAAACCCAACTCAGTGGCGACAAGTTGTGCGGTCTGCGATGCGCGTTTGAGCGGGCTGGAGACGACGGCGTCAATGGAGACCTTCATGGCGCCGAGCGCTTGGGCCATGAGCATGCACTGCTCCTTGCCTTCCTTGACGAGGGCGCGCTTGGCATCAAGCTCCGCGTTTCCACGGGCGATACCGGCATTGGCATGACGCATGAGATAGAGGTTCATAATTTTTCTAACTTGCTGCAAGATATGAGATCCGATTGCAGCTTGCTACCTTTCCAGATTCATCAGATTAACACAACTGTAACAATTGCGCTAAGTTGGGAGCTGAGCTAGACCAGGAGCCCGGTCGAGGCTGCCTGCTCGTGCGCGTGATAGCTGGAGCGGACGAGTGGGCCGGATTCAACGTGGCGGAAGCCCATTGTGAGCGCGGCGGTTTTGAGCTCGGCGAATTCGCGTGGAGTGTAGAGGCGCGCGATGGGGAGATGGTCGCGCGATGGGCGGAGATATTGGCCGACGGTGAGAATGTCGCAGCCAGTGGCGGCGAGTGCACGGAAGGTATCGATGAGCTCTTCGGTGGTTTCGCCGAGGCCGACCATTACACCGGATTTGGTGACGCCTGCGGGGTTGAGTTCTTTTGCGAATTCGAGCAGGCGGAGCGAGCGCTCGATGCGCGCGCCGGGGCGGACGGTGCGGTAGAGACGGGGAACGGTCTCAGTGTTGTGATTGAGGATTGCGGGGCGTGCGTCGACGACGATGCGAATGGATTCCTCGTCGCCTTGGAAGTCGGGGATGAGGACTTCGACGCGGCATTCGGGGCGGCGCGTACGAACCTCTTCGATGACGAGAGCGAACGCGCGTGCTCCGCCGGTGAGGTCGTCGTCGCGGTTGACGCTGGTGATGACGGCGTGTTCGAGGCCGAGCTCGATGACAGCATCGGCGACGCGGCGCGGCTCGTCAAAGTCGATGGGCTCGGGGCGGCCCTTGGGAACGGCGCAGAATCCGCAGCGTCTTGTACACAAGTTGCCGAGCATCATGAAGGTTGCGGTCTTGTGGTGCCAGCACTCGCCAATGTTGGGGCATTGCGCGCTCTCGCAGACAGTGTTGAGGTTGAGCGAGCGTGCGAGGCGTTTGAGCTCGTGGAAGTTCTCGCCCATCGGCGCGCGGGCGCGGAGCCACTCCGGCTTGGGAGCGGGGGCTTTGCGCGCGGGCTCGATGTGAACGAGTTCCATACGGATGATTCTAGCTGTTGCATCGGCACGGGGCAAAATCCACATTGATTGCGTGAAATGACCGAGTGGTACTATTACGTTCTTAGAATGGCCTTTGGCGCGATGGGCCACTGCTTGTACATGAGGGTCGCAAATGAAGAGAGCAATTTCTGTTTTTGCAATTACTTTTGCAGTTTGCATTTTGGCGCGTGGTCAACAGAACGCGGGACAAACAAACGTGCATGCTGACGTGAAACTCTACGGCGCCACGGGGAACGGCACCACGGACGATGCGCCGGCCGTGCGCAGAGCGGTTGCGGCTGTCGAGGCTGCTGGTGGGGGCGTGGTGTATTTCCCTGCGGGGAAATATTATTTCGATTCCACGGACCCGTATCCTGTTCACCCCAGCGCGGGCAACAAGGCTTATGTAAATTTAAACGGAAATGGAATTCATGTTCAGTGCGCGCCGGGTGCGCTGCTGAACACTGCGCCTACTGGTGCCGCAACGCTTTTTATGTTTGGCTTGTATGGCGATGGAGTACGCGGAGCTGTTGATTACGGGAAGGGCTACCAGGCGAATCCGATTGCCGCGATGGGCGCATCGGCGATAACACTGAGCACGGCGGCAGATGCAGCGCATTTCAAAGCCGGCGAGCTTATTTATATTCTCGGCGGTCCCGGCGTGGAATCGAATGGGGACGGCGAACTGAACTGGGTGACGACAGTGAATGCAAGTACTGGAGAGCTTGGACTGTTGAAGTCGACAAGCAAACCCTATACAGGCAACAACTCGAACATGGGGCTGAAGGGTGTTGTGACGGTTCTCAATGTGAACGCCAATTTTTACTACGACAACAGCGTGGAAGGTTGTACAGCCAACGTCAGCGGCGACTTTACGTATTTTGGCACTGTGCTCGGCATCAAGCTGTTGAACAACACAGTGAACGTGGCTGCAACGGCACCGCGTGGAATGATGCTGAACAGCTATTTCCCACTTGGTGAAGTTGAGGTTGCCGGCAATCAATATGTGATGCGGCATGGCGGCGCGATGTGGCAACTGGCTGACGGCTTCCGGGATGTTTTTATTCACGACAACGACTTCACGGTTCTGATGAGCGGCGGCAACGGCGGGGGCAGCATTCTGAACTTGTCGCAAGGCGTTATCAACACGCATATCCACCACAACAATTTGTATCTGACCTACCCGGCTGAGAACGCGACGGGCGGAAATGTTGCGGCGATAATGGCGAGCACGGCGTACCAGATGGACATCAGCAACAACCAGATATTTGTGAGCAGCGCGAACAAGAAGGCCGGACCGCCGGGGATAACGCTGGGATTGTCGAACGGACATTGCAATGAATGTATGGTCACAGGGAATTTCATCAGTGATGTGGACGTGGCGAACACAGGCGGCGGGATATTGGATTACGGCTCGGGCGCATTGATAACCAATAACAGGATTGTGCTGAACGGCGGCAGGGGCGGTATCAGCACGAGCGTAGGTGGTGGAACAAATTACTCGAAGTCATTGATCTCGAATAACTATATAGAGATGTTGAACACGTCCTACAACGCAGCGGGAATTGGCGTGGGCGGTTCGAATCCCGCGCAGGGGTACGTTCTGGTGACTGGCAATTACATTATGGGAGGGAGCAACGCGGGCGGCTCAGGCATTTATTTCAACGCAGCGATCAACGGCGATATCAGTCACAATTACATCGCCAACCTGCCCAATGGTCTGAATGTGACGGGCACTCCGCAGATGATAGGCAATGAGTGCGTGAACGTGAAGAACGCAGCGACGACGCATTGCGGTGCGGCGCAGGTTTTTCCTGGGCCGGGAGCGAGTGGGAATACAGAGCCACCGAAGAAGTGAGGTCATATTTTCGTCTTAATTTCGCCTATTTGACTATGGTCATGTAACTATGGTCAAGTAGTAGTGTGAGGATTCGTCCATGATCACCAAACTCAAAGACAATGTGCCCATCCAACTCAAAGACAATGTGCAAACCATCGGTGCTGGGGAGTTCAAAGCCAAGTGCCTGGCGTTGATTGACGAGGTCTATGAGACCGGCAAGACGGTCATTATCACCAAGCGAGGTGAGAAGCGCGTGATGATGGTGCCGATAGGTACCGATTTGAATTCGGTCAGCTCTGCAAAGACTCTGTTTGGATGTTTGCGTGGGATGATAGAGACCGATATGAGCGATGAGGAGTTGATGTCTCCTGCATACTACGGCAAAGATTGGGACCAGATGTTTGATGAGAAATGGGACCGCGTTGAGAAGGAAAATGCTGAAGCACGCAAGAGTGAAAAATGATCTTGCTCGACTCACATGTACTGTTGTGGCTGCTCAATGAGCCTGAATTATTGAGCCAGACGGCAGCATCGGAGATACATCAAGCGGAGCTGAAGCGGCAACCTATTTGTATCAGTTCCGCCACGCTGTATGAATTATCTTATTCATTGCGACGTGGCAGGATGAGGCTGAAAATATCAACTGGATATTTTTTGAGCCTGCTATTCAATCGATGTCGCGTAATCGATGTGAATTCCGATATAGCCTATTCAGCTGCCATGCTACCTGATTCACTTCATGGTGACCCAATGGACAGATTGATAGTAGCAACTGCTGTTTCTGAGAATATTCCATTGATAACGGCCGATAGAAAAATACTGACTTCTGGATTCTGTAAAACGTTGTGGTAGATATGCGGTTGAAAAGCAGGATTTACACAAGCTTCTCGCGGACCTCGGTGCGGATGAGGTAGAGGAAGAAGACGAGGTTCAGCAGGCCCTGGACTAGATTTGAGAGCTCGTGGTCGTTGGAAAATTTCCAGAAAAAAAGTCCGGTCATGAGCACGATTGCGGCGAGTGTCATCACCCATGCCCAGCGGAACATGCGCAGCAGACCGAGGCTGGCGGTGATGAAGGCCGCGGTGAAGACGAGATAGATGGGCCGTATCTGACCTTGAACAACGCCGACGAGATTGATGCCGGCGAGCAGCAACATATAGAGAGCGATGGCTGCGATGGCGGGCAGCGGCATGCGGCGCGTTGGCTGAGCCGGCTTGTTGGTCTCGTCGGGCATTTAAAGCGTCTTGAGGTAGGCGAGCAGGTCGGCGAGCTGGTCGTCGGTCAGTTGCGAGGCCGGCATCATGCCGCGGCCGTGCAGCGTGACCTGCGTAATGCGCTCGTCGTTGGCCGGCTGGCCAGAGGGCATGTACTGCTGCTTGTAGAGCGCCTGTAGACCGGGGCCGTGGAGGTCATAAGTATTGTTGGCGTAATGGCATTTGGCGCAGTAGTTTTTGTACACGACCGCACCGCTTGCCTCTTGCGCCGTCCACTCGGAGGCGGGCTTTGAGGGTGGCAGTTTTTTGCAGCCGGTGATGAGAAGAGCGACACCGAGCAATGCGATAAATGCGAACAAGAAAAAATTCTTCATAACACTCAAAATGATAGC
>CAIMNN010000303.1 GCA_903842845.1 uncultured Acidobacteriaceae bacterium
CGATGATGATTCAACTGAAGCCATCTATGGCAACCGCGTTTCCACGCGCCGCATTCTGCGTGGCGAAGTTGCAACGCCAGCTTCGGCGAATGCATTCCTTGAGGCCGTCAGAAGCGCCAAGGCTCAGGCGATAGCCACTAACTAGTAGTTCAACAGATACAAATGCAGGCGCCTGCGAGAGCTTCCATTCGCAGGTGCCTGCAACCTCAGGAGAGTGAAATTATGCTTTGGACAATCTTCGTAATAATCATTATTCTTTGGCTTCTCGGATTCAGCCTGCACGTCGGTGGCGGATTGATCCATCTGCTGCTCATAGTGGCCTTGATCATACTTGTCTTCAATTTGATCTCCGGCAGACGCAACTGAAGTCGAACTGAACTTCAGCGAGCAAACAGGGCTGTGATCTCCGTCGCCAGGGAGAAATCCTTTTCGGTGATGCCGCCGGCATCGTGCGTACTGAGGTGGATAATTATCTTCGTATAGCGGATGTCGATGTCCGGGTGGTGGGCGGCTGCCTCGGCGAGCTTGGCAACCTCATCGACAAAACGGATGCCTGCAAGAAATTCTTTAAATTCAAAAGTGTGAGTGAGCTGTTGCTCGCTCACACGCCAACCTGGCAAAGCATGCAGGCGCTGTTCCAACTCATTTGCGGTGAGGGGAATCATAGCTTACCTCCGTTTTATTGCACTGTTGTGATGATGATGTTGCGAAACTTTACATGGCCCTTCTCGCTGCCTTGGAGATAAATGGGGCCTGTCTTGCTTTCATCGCTGTCGAGTGCGCCACCTGTTATTCCAGGTATTTCCTGATTATCGATCACCGTAATGCCATTCTGAACAACGGTGACGCGGCGGCCAATGAGCGTGATGTCCAGGCTCTGCCATTCGTTGGGTGAGCGCGGCTGCTCGGGCTTGGGAGCTATGAATCCATAAACGCCGCCAGTGTGGTGACTGGGCGGCTCGGCGACGGAGTCGGTTTCAAGTTGCACTTCGTAACGGCCTCGCAAATAAATGCCGCTGTTTGACTCACTGTTGATCCACACTTCCACGTGCAGTTTGAAATCCTGGAATTTCTTGTCGGTGATGAGCTCGGGTCCATTGCCTGGGCTTATCAGAAGCCCGTCCACAACAGTCCACACTGGAGGGCCTGAGGCACTCATGTGCCAGCCGCTGAGGTCATTTCCGTTGAAAAGCTGCACCGGCATGGCCCAATTGCTGATGTCTCCCGGATTGCGCGGATGCGGGTCCGATGCGGGCCCAGGCACGGCAACCCATGACCATGGCGCGCCATCCGGCCCGGTGATGGTGCCGCTCATGTGTTTGCCGCTGAGCACACCGTCGAAGACCAGGTCCGTCTTGGTGCCTTCTTCTTCCTTTGGTGAGACGAAGATGATGTGGTCGCCTTTGATCTCGATTTTGGGTAGTGCACGCGCGTTGCCCCAGCGGCCCACATACTGAGCGGATAACTGCCCATTCTGCTCGGTTATCTCAAGCCATGATGGATACTTCTGGTTCGCCGAGTTCAGCGTCATGTCCCAGCGGCCAACGAAGTGCTTGTATGAGCCGTCTTGAGCGTGCAGCGCGATTGCAGCGCCGAAGAGCGCGAGTACGACGAGGGCAAACTTGATCTTCATTGTTTTATCCTTTGTGATTCATCAACCAAGCGACTTCATTGTTTCAGCCACGGCATCCCAATAGACTGGAGTGCCACGGAAGTAGGATTCGTTGGCAAGATGGCAGGCTAGTGCGGCGTTGTGTCCGAAGAGCGCATCCTGCAACACTGGCTTGCGCGTGCGGACTGCCTCAAAGAAATTCCACAGGTGCGGGCGCAGATCGTCGTAGTCGTTGCCGGTCCAAGATTTTGATTCAGGCGCTGGTTCCTTGCCGGGTGCGGCGTCGTGCTCAGCGTGCCACTTTTTCGTGTACTCATTGCGCATGGCGGAGGGGAAGCTGCCCGAGTAGTAACTTGGGCCAGTATCGATGCCGGCCTGCGGCGTGTAGCTTAGGCTGAACTCGCGCAACTCAATGACGCCATGCGAGCCCATGAAGCGCGTGACCTCAGGTGATTCGCAGCCGAGCGAGAGGCGCATATAGACGGGGATGCCTTCGTATTCGAAGAGCACCGGATGAA
>CAIMNN010000304.1 GCA_903842845.1 uncultured Acidobacteriaceae bacterium
CCATGTCGGCGAACGCATTGCCCTGTTCCGGTATTATCGGCCCGTTATCTTGCTGAAGCAGAAAGAGAAACGCACTGGAAAGATACATCAATACCGCCTTTTAAAATGTCTTAAGCCGCGCAACTCCACGTTAATTGATTCCATTTGCCACTGTAAACTCTTTCCCGGCGCGTCTGCACCACTGATAAGGCTTTGACGGTTATCGAATCGAAAAGACCTTTACTCTGAACTCTTTGTTGCAGCCACGCTCACCCGTGAAGTCCGCTTCATCAGCCAAACGCAGCTCAGGCACACCGCACACCCAACAATCGAGGTCGCCGTCACGCGTTCATTCCGCAACAAATATCCCAGTAGTATCGACACCGGCGGAATCAGATACGTCGTCGTGCTCGCCTTTGTCGCTCCAATCCGCCCCGCCGCCACCGCCAGCACAATGTAAGCAATCCCCGTCCCCAGCGCGCCCAGCAAGACCATGCTTACCACGACCGGCCACGTCCACTGCGCATGCAACACCTCGCGCGCTCCAAATGGAGCCGTCAACACCAGCGCCACCATCTGCACCCGCCACAAAACCGGCAGCGCCCCATGAACCTGTTGCAGCGGCCCGGCAATGTTCAGCGCGATGCCGTAGCAACAAAGCGCTATCAATATCAGCCCCACACCAAACGCGCTGCTCTTGCCCTCATTGATCGTCGGCAGCGCTATCAGCCCTGCCCCCACAAGCCCCGCCAGCAGAACAAGCAACACGCCGCGCGCCGGTAGCTTGCGCGTAAACAGCGTCGCCGCCACCGCTACAAATAGCGGGCTCGCTCCGTTCAGCATCCCCGTCACCGCCGACGACACGCTCTCCTCCGCAAAAGGGAAGAGCGACAGCGGCAGCGCCATCCAGAAGAACCCCACCAGCGCGATCTTTCCCCACGCTTTCCGGTCTATGCTCCGGCGCGCGCCCGGGAACAGCGCCAACGTCGCAAAACCTATCAATATCCGCCCAAACGAAACCCCAAACGGCCCCACATGCGGGGTGCTCTCCGCTATAAACAAAAACGACGCGCCCCAGATCAATCCCGGCACCAACAGCAGAGCCCAATCCTCCGCGCGTCTCAAAAACTCTCCGGCCTTACCCGTCATTGACCTCGACTCCCTCCGCTATCTACTCTTGTTCACTTCCACCAATGTTCCTATAACGTTACTGGTCGCGGCTCCCTCGCCCATGCTATTCTCCGCTCAAACTTCTTGAGGGGTGTTTTGCCCACATGCTTGTCGAACTCCGCGCCGAGAACTACGCCGTCATCGACCACGCCATAGCCGAGCTCGGCCCCGGCCTCAATCTGCTGACCGGTGAAACCGGTGCGGGCAAATCCATCCTCGTGGACGCGCTTGCGCTGCTGATGGGCGGCAAGGCCTCTTCTGATATTGTCCGACACGGCGCTGAGCGAGCCAGCGTGGCTTGTGTTTTTGAGTCCACCCCCGGCGCTGAATCCATTCTCGAGGCCAACGGCATTGCCGCCGAAGGCACTGACATCATCCTCCGCCGCGAGGTCAACGCCACCGGCAAGGGCCGCGTCTTCGTCAACAACCAGCCCGCCACCGTCGCCGTACTTCGCCAGCTCGCCCCCGAGCTCGCACTCGTCCACGCACAGGCTGAAACCCTCACCTCATTTGACCAGCAGCAGCAGCGCAACCTCCTTGACCGCTTCGGCACTATCAATACTGATGCAGTTGTCGCGGCTCACGATGCATGGCGTACAGCCCTCACAAAGCTCAAGGACCTGGAAGAAGGCGAGCAGGACCGGCTACGCATGGTCGACCTGTGGAGCTACCAAAAGAACGAGATTACCTCCGCCAGCCTCATCGCCGGCGAAGATGAAAAGCTCGAGACCGAGAAGCGCGTCCTCGCCAACGCTGAAAAGCTCTACACCGCCGCCATGAGCGCCTTCGACCAGCTCTACGAAGGCGGTGCATCGGCCGAGTCGACATTGCGCTCAGCGTTGAAAAATTTGGAGGAGCTCGCCAAGTACGACCCCCAATTCACCGAATCCGCCCAGCAGCTCGCATCAGCACGCGCCGTCGTCGGCGACATCGCCGGCAACCTGCGCGACTACGCTGAATCCATCAACGCATCCCCTGAGCGTCTGGCCGAACTCGAAGACCGCCTCGCGCTTCTGGACAGGTTGAAACGCAAATACGGCAAGACCATCGACGATGTCATCGCCTTCGGCGCCGATGTCACTGCCAAACTCTCTGAAGTCGAAGACCGCGACGAACTCCTCAAGGCTCTGCGTGCCGAGGTACAACACACCGCGGCCACGTATAAAAAAGCCGCCGCCACACTCACTGAAGCCCGCAAAGCCGCCGCCAAAAAGCTCGCCAAGATCGCCGAGGCGCAGATCAACTCGCTCGCGATGAAGACCAAATTTGAGATTGACGTCGCCGCAAATGATACCGACTCCGCAGCCAACGCACACTGGCTTGCCTCCGGCTGGGACACCGTCGACTACCGCATCGCCACCAACCCCGGCGAACCACTCAAGCCGCTCACCGAGATAGCCTCAGGTGGTGAAATGTCCCGCGTCATGCTGGCGCTCAAGGTCGCCGTCGAAGAAGGCCCCACCAAGGACACCAAAAAACTCGCCGCCCCACGCACGCTCATCTTCGACGAAATCGATATCGGCATCGGTGGCCGCGCCGCTGAAGCCGTCGGCCAAAAACTCAAGGCCCTCTCCCGCGTCCAGCAAGTCATCTGCATCACCCACCTGCCGCAGATCGCCGCCTTCGCCGACCAGCATTTGTTGATAGAAAAAATGGAGGAGAAGGGAAGAACAAAGACCCGCATACGCCTCCTCGACCAGCGTGCACGGACACATGAGGTAGCCCGCATGTTGAGCGGCTCCACGGTAACGGAGACGAGTTTGCAGCACGCAACGCAGATGATTGCGCAAAGCAATTGACTAGAGGTTCTCCCATTTACTTGTGCCAACAATTGAATCCTCGCCAAGTCAGTGCTAAAGTACATTCAAGAGGTGGCAATGCCTGCTACTCAAAGCATCCAGGTTGATCTGCCGACAGAAATGATAGCGTTGCTGCGTGAAGCCATTTCAAGCGGCGACTTTTCCTCTTCAGGTCAACTCGTAGGTGAAGCGCTAATCGATTGGAAATTTGGTCGCAGTGATTCCTCGGCAAAGGATTTTGCTGATCTGCGCCGCTTGTGGGATGAAGCCCTGATTGCAGGTGCAAAGACTAAGTATTTGGAACTTGACGAAGTATTCGATCCACTCCTTAATAAATATTCAAAACAGGCCTGAACATGCGCCTCAGACTCTCACCGCTTATCTCGCAGGATTTGCTTGAGATATCAGATTTTATCGCCGCACATAGCCCGCGTTATGCGCACCTAACACTACTGAAAATTCGCGAAAAGCTTCGTATTATTGCCAAAAATCCCACTCTCTACCGTCTCAGGCCTGAGATTGCGCCGGAAGACAGATTCGCAATCGTAGGGAACTACATTATCATGTTTCGCATTGTTGAAGATGTAGTGCAGATTGAACGTATTGCGCATGGCTCGCGCAAAATTAAATCGTTGCTCACGCAATTGGAATAATAAGCTGTCGCCAATTTGTAAATAGATTGAGTCTTCTGCTGACTGTTGGGCGAGGCGACCGCCTAGCCCGTTAGTTCCTACTTCCTCACAGTCCAAAACATCTAAAAACCACTACACTATCTCAAAATCTGACTATTTATAGCTCTACACTTCTCTCAAAATGAAATGCCCGATCCGACTACTCCTGCGTCATCACTCCACCGCCGCACTCCACAATCCCAGGATTACTCATCAGTTACTCCCCCGCCTCACTTCAACAGGTGATAGATCTCCTCCGTCAACACCGCACTTGCCGCCCGCGCAAACCGCTCGTCGTTCTTGAAGCTTGACGTCTTCATCTTCAGGCTCGTCGTGTCGCTGGCCACCATCACGCGCGACTTGCTGTGAACAATATTTATCTCGACCGTCATCATCGTGCGCGAGAAAAAACCGCCATGCTTTTTGAATCCCGTTATCTTCGCGTCTATCACTATCGAGTCCGCCGCATCCGCTTCTGAAACATTCGCATACTCGTCCAGTATCTGCTCGGCGATGTTCTTCTTTTCGAGTTGCGTGCGTAGTTCCTCCGTCACCATTGTGGCCGCCACCGTCAGGTCTGCGTTGCCCGGTGCCTCTACGCCTTCGATGACCGTCACCGGCGTAACAACTGCGCTCTTGTACTTCGACCCTTCTTTGGCGTACAGACTGGCGCAAAACAATACCAGCAAGATCGGGAGAAAAACTCGGTTCATCACTTTCATCGCCAGCAGACTCCTACGAATCAAAGTTACCATCTGGCCCACGGACGCCTGCAATATAGTCGCAGCGTCCCGCGCTGTCTGTGACAACAAGCGTCATTAAATTCTAGTACCAGCTTCACATCCAATTCCAGCAGAAGCTTTACAATTGCTCCAAACTGATTACCCCGATATTTTCTGCCATTACTGGAGCCACTCCATGCCCGACGACAAAAATTCCCTCGGTATATCCAATCTCCCGCGCATCCCGCGCTGCCCCGCCTGCGGCAAAGCAGTCGGCGAAAACGACCCGATTTGCCCTCACTGCTCGGCGGATTTGCCTACGACTCCGCCGCCACTTGTTGCCAGCGAGCCCAACCCCGGCCTCGACCACATGTTCCGCGAGCGAACCGACGACGGCGCGCCGCTCAACGAAGCCGCCGAAATGGACAGTTACTCCTCCAGGGCCATGTGGTTCGGCATCTGTAGCCCCTGCTGCTGGGGAATCATCACCGGCCCGCTCGCCGTCTACTTTGCCATCCGCGCTCTCATCCTGGTCCAAAAATACCCCAACTTCACGCGCAACGATAACTGCACCATGAAGGCAATCGTCGGACTCATCTTCGGTGGACTTTTCACGTTTTTCGCCTTAGTGTGGGTGTTCGCGACCGTCGTTGCAATTTCAAAGCATCACTAACTCCTCAAACAAGTTACACGCCCCCAAAACGCTGTTTTTTCTGGCGGCAAAATCGCCTGAATCAAGCACAAAACCGAACCAGTTGCATTGCGCAGTTCAAAGCCTGCCGCACTGCATCTGGTTCGGTTCTGACCATACAAATGATGTTGAAAATTGCTACTCGGCGGTCGTCGGGTCTATCACTCGCCGTACTTTAGCCACGCTGTTGGCCGGGAAGCCGCCCTGCTTGGCGTGTTCGCGCACCGTCGCCTCATCCGGCGCAATGTAGACGCAATAGATCTTGTTGTCGGTCACGTAGCTCTGGAGCCACTGGATCTGCGGACCCATCTTGCTCAAAACACCGCATGAAGTCTGTGAAATACCGTGTAGCTGCTCGTCGGTCAACTGACCCGCGCCTGGTATCTCGCGTTCAATTACAAATTTCGGCATGAAACCTCCTCTTTGTCCACGCAGGTTGGGGCCCGGCGCAGTTTAGCAATAATATCAGTTGGAAATTAAAAATCAGCCGCTTTTTATGATTCCGCAAGCAGCCGCTCGGGCAAAAAGTACACGGCGGCGACAAAAACAAAGATGGCGTACGACGCGCGGTACTCCACAAACGCCAGCCCCACGGAACCCACGTAAAGCGAAATGGTGAACATCGCCTTCATCCTTATCTTGCAGAACTTGCCAATGCCTTC
Source organism: uncultured Acidobacteriaceae bacterium (assembly GCA_903842845.1). GTDB lineage: Bacteria > Acidobacteriota > Terriglobia > Terriglobales > Acidobacteriaceae > CAIMNN01. The sequence continues at coordinate 5,695 of CAIMNN010000304.1, forward strand.
TTCGCTCTCGCCGTTCTGCCGCGCGATCGCCCATTGCAGCAACAAAAATCCAAACGACGTCACCGACAGCACTGCGCCGTATGCGGCCACAGCCAGCGAGTCCTGATAGTGCTGGCCCAGATAGCCGGTCACAAAGGGAATCAGGCTCATCCAAAACAATAGATTATTGTTGGCCCACATCAGGGCCGCATCGGCCCGCTTTGCAGCGTGCATGTAATGGTGGTGGTTGACCCACATGATGGCAATCACCAGAAAGCTGAAGCCGTAGACAACCACCCCTGGCAGGATGGTTTGAATCGCCGCCCAACTGCTTTCCTTCGGCGCCTTCAACTCCAGCACCATGATGGTCAGGATGACCGCTATCACTCCGTCGCTGAACGACTCCAACCGGCTGGTCTTCATTTGCAGGCTCCACTCCTCAGTTCTAAGTCAAAGTTCATGATTCATGCAACACCCGCAGTCCCTGACCGCTGATTTCTGACTTCTGACCCCTGCCCACTGTTTACTTATTCCTAACCTTTACTGCACACGAATTGGTATACTTGGTGTGTGACTACTATTGCCGCTCCGACCAACGCCTCCGTCTCCCCTACGGCTGCCTCGGCTTCGCAGAAGCGGGTTTTGTTGCTGAAACCCCGTGGTTTCTGTGCCGGTGTCGTCCGCGCCATTGACATTGTAAAGATAGCCCTTGAGACCTTCGGCGCGCCCATTTACGTGCGCCGCGAGATTGTCCACAACAGCTTTGTTGTGAATGAGTTGGCTCAAAAGGGCGCAATCTTCGTCCATGAAATCGACGACGTACCCGATGGCCAGCGAGTTATTTACTCGGCCCACGGCGTAAGCCCGGCCGTGCGCGAGCGCAGCAAGGAGCGTCACTTGAAAGTGATTGACGCCACCTGCCCGCTTGTCACGAAGGTTCACATTGAGGCGGTCAAGTTCGCCCAGCAGGGCTACTCCCTTGTTTTGATTGGACATAGGGACCACGACGAGATAGAAGGAACGCTCGGCGAAGCACCTAATGTCACCCAGGTCTGCTCCAGCGTTGCCGAGGTTGAGACCCTTGTTGTTCCTGACCCGAACCGCGTTGCGTACCTGACCCAGACCACGCTCAGCCTGGACGAAGCGCGGGATATTATTCATGCGCTTAAGGTTAAGTTCCCGAATATCGCCGGGCCGCATTCGCAGGACATCTGCTACGCAACCGAAAATCGCCAAACTGCGGTGCGCAATGTGGCGCACGAAGCCGACCTGATGTTGGTTGTAGGCTCGACCAACAGCTCCAACTCCAACCGCCTGGTAGAGGTGTCGCGGAACTTGAAGACTAACGCGTATCTCATTGATAATTCGCAGGCTATCGACCCCGAGTGGCTCGTGGGTATGACCAATGTTGCAGTCACGGCCGGCGCATCAGCCCCTGAAATTCTGGTTGAGGACGTGGTCAATTACCTGAAGCAAAACGGCTTTACCAACGTTGAAGAAGTGGAAGTAATGCCGGAAAACGTTCGCTTCGGTCTGCCGCCGGAGATTGTACAGGCAATTGGGACAGCAGGCGGCGGCCCGGCCATCGCGGTTTAAGCCGCAATAACAGGCCGGTTCACTTTTTTCTAATCACCGGCCGGGCGCGAAACTGCACCCGGCCGTATTGCTTATACCCGATCCAGTGACTTAATCAGGCGCTGTGATCTTTTTGAACGGGAAGTAGCAAACGATGAGTACAACGACAAAGACTGTTACTCCAAGATTTGGCCGCATCGATGCCGACCTCTCCGAGGTGAACAAGGCAATTGAGCGCTCGGTTGATTATGTCTTCAGCCGCCAACACGAGGACGGTTACTGGTGCGGCGAGCTTGAAGCTGACGCCATGCTCGAGGCGGATTACATTTATCTACACGTTCTTCTGGGCAGCGGTGACCCGGCACGCATGCAGGGCGCGTTTCAGGAGATTCTCCGCTACCGGAACGAAGACGGCAGCTGGAGCATTTATCCCGGCGGCCCGGGCAACATTTCGCTGACGGTGAAGTGCTACTTCGCCTGCAAACTGATGGGCATGAAGGCCGACGAGCCGAAGATGCTCCAGACAAAGGATTGGATTCTGACCCACGGCGGTGTGGTGGCGACGAACACCTTCACCAAGATGTATCTCTGCTCGCTGGGGCAGTACGATTACGACGCCGTGCCAGCGATTCCGCCGGAGATAGTTCTTTTTCCGAATTGGTTTTACTTCAACATCTATGAGATATCTTCGTGGTCTCGGTCGATCCTTGTGCCGCTGGCGATCATTTACGCGAAGAAGCCGTTCAAGAAGATTCCCGACGAGATGGGCATCAGCGAACTCTTTGTCGGTGGGCGTGACACGGCGAAGTTGCGGCTGCACATGGACCGCAAGAAGATTATTTCTTGGCGGAATTTCTTCCTCATTCTCGACCGCATGACGCATTTGTTTGAGGCGGTGCACATCCGCCCACTGCGCAAGGTCGCAATCAAGGTTGCCGAGAAGTGGATGCTAGACCGCCTGGAGATGACTGATGGTCTAGGTGCCATTTATCCGGCGATGCTGAACGCGATTATCGCGCTGCGCTGCCTGGGCTACTCGGACGATGACCCGCAGGTGATCCGCGCTCGCGATGAATTTGAAAAGCTCGGAATAGACCAGCCGCCGACGCCGGAGATGCCGGTCGCAACTTTCCGTATGCAGCCGTGCGTGTCGCCGGTGTGGGATACAGCGCAGGCAGTTTACGCGCTGGGCGAGGCTGGCGTCAGCCGCAAAGACCCGCGCATGTTGAAGGCAGTGGACTGGATGCTTTCAAAGGAAGTGCGCCACAAGGGCGACTGGGCGGTGAAGGTTCCGAACGTTGAGCCGGGTGGTTGGTACTTCGAGTTCAACAATGAGTTTTACCCGGATACTGATGATACGGCGCAGGTTCTGCTGGCGTTGAACAAGGTGGACAATCCGCGGGAGCGTTATCAGCACCAGGTGTGCGAGCGTGCCATTGCGTGGGAGTTCGCCATGCAGTGCAGGAACGGCGGCTGGGGCAGCTTCGATAAAGACAATACGAAGATGATTTTCCAGTACATTCCGTTCGCCGACCACAACGCGATGCTGGACCCGCCGACGGTTGATATCACAGGGCGCCTGCTGGAGATGCTGGCTGCGTATGGATATACGAGCGCCG
>CAIMNN010000305.1 GCA_903842845.1 uncultured Acidobacteriaceae bacterium
CAATGCGATAAATGCGAACAAGAAAAAATTCTTCATAACACTCAAAATGATAGCAGCGGTCTGCTGATTTGAAAGTGACGAGTTTACTCCGACGCGTAGATGGCCTCACAGATGCGGTCGATGGCGTGGAGTTCGTTTTCGCTTTCAGGGCTGTGGTTGTTGACGATGATGGAGAAGGCAACCGTTTTGCCGCTTTTGGTCTGCATGTAGCCGGAGAGCGCGTTGGCCTCGGCGTGGGTTCCGGTCTTGGCTTGCAGGTTCATCTTGAGCGGCGAGTTGGTGAAGCGATGGGCGAGAGTTCCGTCGTAGCCGGCGATGGGGAAGGTGAGCCGCCATTTTTCTCCCCAGGGTTGCTTGGCTGCGTAGGTAAGGAGGCGCGTCAACGCGCGTGGCGCAATCTGGTCGGCCATGCTCATGCCGGAGCCGTCGAAGAGATAGAAGTCGCCATCATCGACGCCGCAATCGAGAAGGAAGCGCCGGATGACGCGGTCGCTTTCAGCGATGCTGCCCTCTTCGCCTTCAAGCTTGCCGAGCAGACGGAAGATGAGTTCGGCGTGGAGGTTCTGGCTGACCCTGTTGGTGAGCTTGAGGTCGTCGATGAGTGGAACCGAGATGTGGCGTCCATAGATGGCGCGGCCTTGAGTGGGAGCGATGATGAACTGTTCGTCGACCTTGTGAAGGACAAGTTTCTTTGCGCGCTGGTCTTCAAATTTTTGCGTATTGACGGAGAAGCGATGGGCCGATTCGGCCTGACCTGCTACGCGCACGCCGCGACCTTCCAACGCGACTTGAAATGCCTGCGCGGTGAACTCGGCGGGGTCTTCAACAGCGACGCTGCCATGGTAACCTTCTTCCGGCGCTGTGCCGAAGGAGCGGATGGTCATGTTGCCGGGGCGGCGGTCGAGACCGGGATGCGGCTGCTCGCCTTTTTCAGCCGGGCGCATGGTGTTGTCGACTGAGTAGTAGGGAACGTTCGGCTCCCAACGCGGCTCGAGTGTTCCGGGCACTGCGGGATTCGGAGTGAGTGTGAGCTCAAGCGCATTTTCGTTGAAGGAGAGCGCGGAGACGCCTGCGCCGAAGGGCCACATGAGGTCATCCCACGCCCAGGATGTGCCGTAGGGTTCGTCGAGAAAAAAAGTGTCGTCGCCGATGATGGAGCCAGTGACCTGGCGAACACCGGCCTGCTCAACCTGTGCGGCGAGTTCATCGAGCGGTGTGAGCGGACCAGTGCTTTGGGGCAGTTCGCCGGCTTCGGATTTTTTGCGCGCTTCAAGTTCTGCGGGCGATTCGTAGGGATAACGTCGATTGCTGAGTGATGGGTCGCCGACGCCGAGGATGACGAGATTGCCGTTGAGCACGCCCTGCGCGTCGATGGGGCCGGTGGCGACGACCTGCGTGGACCAGTTCAACTCTTGGGGCAGAAGCGCGAATGCCGCAGCGGTGGTGATCATTTTGACGTTCGACGCAGGGAGCATGAGCTTGCCATCGTTCATCGCATAGATGGGTTTGCCATCGAGATCGACGACGCTGATGCCGAAAGTTGCGTGCGAGAGCGCGGGCTCGGCGAGAATTTTTTGGACCTTGTCGGCGAGGTCGGCGTGCGAGGCGGTGGTCGAGTGTCCAACAGCGCTCTTGTTCGTTTGCGCGGCGAGTGTGGCGGCGAGGGCGAGGCAGAGAGTGAGGGCGCGCGTGCGGGGGAAAATCATGCGATGAGTCTACAACCATATTCGAAATTATCCAACCTTCTTGCCTCAGCAGTACAACAAGCGCCTCCAGCCCTCGCTCATCTCGGCGGCCTCGCCATCGGCCACGCTTCTCAGCCTCACCTACAACTACGGCCTCGGCAGCAACGACCACGTCAACGTGCTCGCCATCACCAACAACAAGACCACCTCGCGCAGCCAGACCTTCACCTACACAACTGATGGATTGAATAGGCTGGCCAAGGCCGTCAGCGGCACCACATGGGGCGCGCAATTCAGTTACGACGCATGGGGCAACCTCTACTCGGCTACGGGGGTTACGGGCACCACCTACGTCGCCATGACGGTGAACCAGACTGGCATCAACAACAAAAACCAATTCACGCAGGGCGGCTACGGCTACGATGCGGCTGGCAACGTGGTCAATGATGGTTTAGCATCAGG
>CAIMNN010000306.1 GCA_903842845.1 uncultured Acidobacteriaceae bacterium
GCCGCCATCAGCCTCGGCCGCCGTCTGCCCGTCTCCGTCGATACCAACATCGACCCCGCTGTCAACCCCGGCACCATCACCTTCGCAGTCTGCGAAAACTCACCCACCGGAACGCAGAACTCAACCTGCGCCAACTACGGCCTCGGCCCCATCAAGGACCAGCTCATTCAGGTTCCGTTCTATGCATCATGGCCCGACGCCGCTTGCCCCGCCGGTTCGCCAATAAACCTCGCCGGCCAATGCGGCCGATTGAATCCAAACTACCAGCAGATAACCAACGTGATCTCAAAAGCAAACTCCACCTACGAATCTGCGATGATCCGCCTCACGCGCGTCAGTCGCAAAGGCCTCGTCTTCCGCTTGCACTACAGCTACTCGCACGCAACCGATTGGAACCCGAACGAGACAACGCTCGTCGCTGGCAGCGATGCCCTCGACCCGCAGAACTTCAAATACGAATACGGCACCAGTGACCTCGATGTCCGCCACGAAGCCAGCGGTATGGTGGAGTGGTTGACGCCGTGGAAAGCGCGCGGCGTCGCCGGGCTCCTCGCCAACAACTGGAGCCTCTCCACCATCGGCCGCTATGGCAGCGGTCTGCCTTACACCATGCGCACCAGCGGCTCGCTCTCAACCTGCATTCCGCCCGGTGATTTCTGCATGCCCGCAAATCCACTCGGCGGCAGCGGCTCGGTCCTCGCAGGCGCTGTCATCCCTGCCATCGGCCCCGGCATCAACGGCTCAGGCGGCGACAACCGCATCTACGGAACCGGCATCAACGATCACAACTTTTATTACATCGGCCGCAACACCTTCCGCTATCCGGCCGCATGGAAAGCCGACGCGCGCCTCGGCAAGCGCATCGACCTCGGCAAACTCCGCGACCTCGAACTGATGGCCGAGAGCTTCAACCTCTTCAACCATGCAAATGTCGACCAGCTCGAATCAATCGGCTATGTCATCCGCTCCGGCTCAACCACCACTCTGCCAACGCTCAACTTCCTCACCGGCTTCAAGAAAAATACAACCGCTTTCGGTCAGCCGTTGAACGTGAACTCCACAAACTTCTTCCGCCCGCGCGAGTTCGAGTTCGGCGCGCGCTTGCGCTTCTAAGCAAAACAAAAAGGCCCGGTCATCGCCGGGCCTTCATGAGTGCAACCACATTTTAGAAAATGCTGAACGAGTTCATGAACTGGTCTATCTGCGTCGCCGGGTGGGCACTATTGCTGACCACTATCAGCTGATAAAGCCGTTTGCCCTTCAAATACTGGCGCACAGAGTAATTCCAAGTGTCGTCCTTCGCCGTGAACGCGCGCCCCGGAACGCCATTGAGAGTAACCGCACTGTCGGTCAGCAGCGTCTTTCCGCTGACTGCGCCATTGCGTGTGCCCGCCAAAACCGCCTGCGGGTCGCCTTCAGCCTGTCCTGGACCGTAATCGTTGTACATCACCATGTACGCAACATTGCCGCCTTCGAGCTCGATCGAGAACTCGTACATCGTGCCCTTCGTCCCATCTTTAAAGGGAAGCGTTTCGCTGTTGGTCGTCACCGAGCCATTGCCGGGAAATGCTACTGAAAAACGGCCCTCATTCGAGGTATAGCTTTGTGCCTGTGCCGCTTTGGTCGTAGAGACCAAAAGCAGCAAAACAGCCATGAATGCAATCGTGGACGGGAGAGATTTAGTGAACATCTTGCGCATAGATCACCTCGGTCAGATTAGGGGTCCCTGGCATTGTCACCAAATTTCAGCCGCAGCGCCGGGTGCAATCCATCATACTCAAAACTTCTTCGCTTGATGCAACAATTCGGCCAATTTTTTCTGGGCTGGTTGAACCCTACCAGATGCTGAACGAATTCATAAATTGGTCGGTCTGCGTCGCAGGGTGGTCATTATTGCTGACTACGATCAACTGATAAAGCCGCTTGCCCTTCAGGTATTGCCGCACCGAGTAGTTCCAATGGTCGTCCTTCGCCGTGAACGCACGCCCCGGCACACCGTTCAAACTCACCGCGTTGTCAGTCACCAGCGTCTTGCCCTTCACCATGCCGTCACGTGTGGTTGTCAGTACTATCTGCGGATCACCGGTCGCATATTCGGGCGAATAATCGTTGTACATCACCATGTAGCTCACATTGCTGTTGTCCGTCTCGGTCCAAAACTCGAAGAGCTTCGTCGAATCGCCGCCCTTCAGTTGCACCGTCTCCATCTGCTGCTTCGGCTCGCCGCCAGGGAAGTAGACCGTAAAGCGCCCCGCACTGCCCGTAAACGATTGCGCCGCCGCAACCGGCGTCGAATACTGAAACCCGGCAAAGAACGGAACTGCGATTAGCAATGCAATAAAAAGCTGCGACACTCTGCGCATCAAGCACCTCTGGTTTATGGTAACGATTGCAAAAACACTGGTAAAGTCTCAGGGAAAGTATTTCCATTTCACAACCCATCAAAAGCACGGTCAATCAAAAAGCGCGCACCGTTAAGATGCGCGCTCATGATTCACCTGCAAAATATCAATGGTTAAACTCTTCCAAAAACTTCTCCACCTCAAGCGCCGCCATGCAGCCCGTGCCCGCGGCCGTAATCGCCTGACGGTAACGCCGGTCCTGCACATCGCCGCTCGCGTATACGCCGGGAACAATCACACCGTTCTTCGTCGTGAACACGTTGTTCGTCGTGCGGATGTAGCCGTCCTCGTCCAGGTCAATCTGTCCGGCAAAAGCCTTTGCGTTCGGCTCGTGTCCAATGCCCAGGAACAAACCGCTTATCGCAAGCGTCGAAACATCGCCGTTCACAATGTTGCGCAGCTTCAGACCCTTCACTTCCTTCTCTTCAACGCCAAGCACTTCGTCGATCACCGTGTTCGTCATCAACTCTATCTTCTGGTGCGCCATCGCACGCTCCAGCATGATCTTCGATGCGCGGAAGCTCTCGCGCCTGTGGATCAGCGTTACTTTCGACGCAAAGCGCGTCAAAAACAGCGCCTCTTCCATCGCCGAGTCGCCGCCGCCAACAACCGCGATCTCTTTCTCGCGGAAAAAGAATCCATCGCATGTCGCGCAGCTTGATACGCCGTGACCGATCAGTGCCTGCTCGCTCGGCAATCCAAGCCAGCGCGCACTCGCGCCCGATGAGATGATCAGCGTCCGCGTGCAGATCTCGCCCGCCGAAGTATCCAGCTTGAACGGTCGCGTCGAAAGGTCCACCTTGTTCAAATGCGCCAGCTTGAACGTCGCTCCAAATCGTGCCGCCTGCTTGCGCATGTTGTCGACCAGCTCAGGGCCCTGAATTCCCTCCGGCCAGCCGGGAAAATTCTCCACCAGCGTGGTCATGGAGAGCTGTCCGCCGGGCTCGTGACCCTCAAGGACAAGCGGGCTCAAGTTCGCACGGGATGCATAGATTGCGGCTGTGAGCCCGGAGCACCCGGACCCAAGGATTACGGTATTCAATGTCTCGCTCATGATGATTTCTTCCTTATTGTAGATGCATCAGCGCCGCAGAAAGGTTCAACTGCGCACAACCTGCTGTGATGACCGCTCTGAACGCAATCACATAAAAAGCCTCCAATTACTTTCTGATTCTTAGAGCTTTCTAGCTTTCCACGCAACCGCCGATGAATTCTAAGAGGCTTCTCAGGCAATTGATGAGAACTGGCTCAGTAATCAAGCCCGAGTTGCCGCCAAGGTGGGTGCAATGTACAAAATTTCGACACAGATTAGAATCCTTTGCGCAACAGTTTGCATCCCGCTCTCTTGTATAACCATCGCTGATGCTGGCGGACCAAAGTATGTCGCCGGCTCTACCTACTTCAATCAGGGCCTCATGGGCCAGCCCATCCATTGGAAGAACGGTCAGCTCAACTATTTCGTAAATCAGGGCCCGCTCAGCGCCTCCGTCAACAATCAGCAGGCTCGTGCAATGGTCGATGCTGCCGCAGCCTACTGGAACGCCGTACCCACAGCAGCCGTCTCTCTTACCGACGCCGGCCTACTCAACGAGGACGTGAGCGGCTCCAACATCGCAGTTTCAAATGGCGTCATCACCGCACCAGCCGACGTCACTCCGAACGCAACCAGTTATCCGCTTGCCGTCATCTTTGACAACGACGGCTCTGTCATCAATGCCGTCTTCGGCTCCGGCGTCAGCGACCCCACCGACTGCTTGAACAACGTTGTCTTCGAATGGCTCGACAATCTTAACACTGACGCCACCATCGCCCACGCCGTCATCCTGCTCAACGGTCTCTGCGCCAACAACTCACAACAGCTCTCGCTGATGAACGCCGACCTCGAGCGCGCATTCGGCCGCGTCCTCGGACTCGATTCCGCGCAGGTCACCGCCTACGGCACTCACGGCACAGGAACCAACTGGGCGCTCATGCAGCCACCGCCCTCGGTCCTCGCCTCCGGACTCACGCCGCTTCAATACGATGACGTCGCCTCACTCAGCCGCATCTATCCCGTCACCTCCGCCAACCAATCCAGCTTCCCCGGCAAACTCCTCACCGCATCAAACACAATTTCCATTCAAGGCACCATCACCTTCAAAAGTGGAGTCGGTATGCAGGGTGTCAACGTCGTCGCGCGCCCGCTAGACGCTAACGGCAATCCGCTTAACCAGTACGCTGTCAGCTTCGTCTCCGGCGGATACTTCAACGGCAATCACGGCAACCCTATCCTCGGATACAACGACAACAACGGCAACCTGCTTTCAAACTTCGGCTCCACAAATCCCGCGCTGCAAGGCTTCTTCGATCTCAGTTGCATCCCGCTTCCGCCCGGCATGACGACGGCTAATTATCAAATCACCTTCGAGCCGCTCAATCAGAACGACCAGCAGGCGCAATCGGTCGGCCCGTATCTTCAAGGCGCGCCGCTGCCTTCAGGCACCATGCCCGCCGTCACTCTGCAATCTCTCACCGCGGGCAGCACAAAAACCGTCAACCAGACCATCAACAACTCCGCCCAGGGCAACGACAATATCGGCGTCGTCAACGCTAACCAGGCCGCGCCGCTCCCCGCCAGCGGAATGTGGGTCGCTGGCATCAATCAAATAAACCAATCGCAATGGTTTGAGTTTCCCGTCCGCGGCGGTAGAACATTCACGATCGTTGCCCAACCGTTGAACGAGGCAAACCAACCCAGTTCCCAAAAACTTCTCCCCTCCATCGGTGTCTGGGATGCATACGACGCCGCAGGCACCGCGCCGGTCGCCTACGTTCCCGGCCCCGATGGAATCACCGCCGGTGAAAGTTGGTTGCAGATAACCGCCAACGGCGACGACATCGTCCGCATGGCCGTCAGCGATCAGCGTGGCGATGGCCGCCCCGACTACAACTACGAGGGCTGGGTACTCTACGCCGACACCGTGCTCCCCGACCACCTCCCCGCAACCGGCGGTTCCATCATTATTAACGGCTTCGGTTTTCACCTCGCGGATACAGTCCTCGTCAACGGTCAGCCCGCAATTGTCACAAGCGTCAGCCCCACGCAGATAACCGCCATCGCTCCCCCCGCGCAGAACGGTGTCACCGGCTCGGTCGACGTCGAAGTCGACGACGCATCCTCCACTCAAGCCTCCGCTGTAATCTCCAGCGGCATCAGTTACGATTCCGGCCTCGGCGACTCGCTCCATCTCAACACCGCGCCCCTCGGCACAGTCCCGCTCGCCGTGCCGCTGCCATTCACCGTAACCGCCGAAGAGCCCAACCTCGCGCCCGCCGCCGGAGTCACTGTTATCTACACCGTCAACGCCGGCACAGCAACCCTCGGCTGCGGTCAACGCACTTGCTCGGTCACCGCCACAAGCGATGGACTCGCCACAATGAACGTCACCGCCAACGACGGCAACCTCGCCGTCGTCACCGCATCGCTCACCAACGGCGCAAGCGTGCAGGCTCACTTCAGCGGCGGCATGCCTCCATTCGTCAACGCGGTCACACCTAATCTCTCCATCGCTGCCGGCGCAACCGTCACATGGCCTGTGCAGGCGCTCGTCCTCAACTTCGGCGTCCCTGCGCCTGACCAGACCGTCATCTGGCAGCCCGGCGCAGGCACAACCATCAGCGGAAATAATTTCTCAACCTCCAACGGCAACGGCTACGCCAACATGCTCCTCACCGTCGGCCCACTCGCTGAAGGCCAAAGCTCAACCACCACCGCCTGCGTCAACGGCACCAACTACTGCGCCACCTTCACCGCCTTTGGCGCACGCCCCGAGTACGCAACCCTCACCCCCATCAGCGGAACCAACCAGGTCCTCTCCGCCAGCGGCTCACCCGCGCAAACACTCGTGCGCGTCTACGACATGAACGGCAACGAACTCGCCGGCGCAACCGTCAGCTTTTACCAAAACCTCTACGCATGGACCCCGCCCTGCCAGTTGCATCAGGTCTGCACGCCCGGCGAACTCCTCGCCAAAAATGTCAGCACCACCATCAGCGCGCTCGATGGCTCGGTCTCCTTCACTCCCGTCTCCATTCCCGGCACCGCAACCAACCTCGCCGGCCTGGTCACCACCGGCAACTCGGCCACGCTCAACGTCATCGTCCAGCAGCACCCATGAGCGCGACCCCAATAACGTTGTCCCATATTTCACAATCATCACGAATCACGCGGAGGATAATGTCAGTAAGAGGTCCTTCCCCTTGGACAGCAAAAATCAAACTCCTCAGCGTCCGCGAGTGCTCATCGTCGGCGGCGGATTCGCGGGCATCCACGCGGCCAAAAGCCTCGCCGGTCTGCCCGTCGACATCACCGTCATCGATCGCCGCAACCATCACACCTTCCAGCCGCTGCTCTATCAGGTCGCGCTCGCCGTCCTCAGCCCCGCCGATATCGCCCAGCCCATCCGCAGCATTCTCTGCAAACAAAAAAACGCCCGCGTCGTGATGGATGAACTCACCGGCATCGACACAGCTGCGCATCAGGTCGAGCTCGCCACCGGCGCCCGCCTCAGCTACGACTACCTCATCCTCGCCACCGGCGCAACCCACTCCTACTTCGGCAAAGACGATTGGGCAAAATACGCCCCCGGCCTCAAAACCCTCGAAGACGCAACCGAAATTCGCCGCCGCGTCCTCCTCGCCTTCGAACTCGCCGAGCGCCAGATGATCGAGAAGGGTTGGCATCCGCAGCTCAACTTCGTCGTCATCGGCGGCGGCCCCACTGGCGTTGAACTCGCCGGCGCAATCAGTGACATCGCGCAACTCTACATGAAGCGCGACTTCCGCCAGATTGATCCATCGCGCTCCAAGGTCATGCTCATTGAAGGTTCCCCGCATGTACTCGCCGCATATCCTGAAGTTCTTTCCGTCAAAGCCGAGGCCGAGCTCAAAAAACTCGGCGTTCAACTTCGCACCGGCACTCACGTCACAGACATCGGCCCCGGCTGGGTCAAGATCGGTGATGAACAAATTGACTCTGTCGTCACCCTATGGGCCGCAGGCGTGCAGGCATCACCTGTCGGCAAAATGCTCGACGTTCCGGTCGACCGCCGCGGCTGCGTCATCGTCAATCAAACCCTCAACCCGCCCAACCTGCACAACGTCTTCATCCTCGGCGACCTCTCCCACTTTGAAGAGAACGGCAAACCCGTCCCCGGCGTCGCCCAACCCGCAATGCAAATGGGCGACCACGTTGGCAGGCTCATCGCCGCCGACCTCAAAGCCCAACCCCGCCCCGCATTCCACTACTTCAACAAGGGCGACCTCGCAACCATCGGCCGCATGGACGCCGTCGCCAACATCAGTTGGCCCTTTCACGCCAGGCTCAGCGGTTTTCTCGCCTGGGTCACTTGGTTGGTCGTGCACATCTTCTTTTTGGTCGGCTTCCGTAACCGCCTCTCGGTCTTTGCTACCTGGGTTTGGACCTATCTCACCTTCACCCGAGGCGCGCGCCTCATCACCGGAGACCAATCCCTCATCGGCTGGACTGAATATAAAGCCAACCTCAAACCCAAAAGTTGAAATAAAAGAATTTTCGGGTGCCCCCGGTCTCGCTTCTGAGACCGGGGTTTCAACAACAAAATGACTCTGTCCTCTGTCCCTTTGTCCCTTCTCGTCAGGCCGCGCAGTTCCTTATCCCGCATCCTTTAGTAAAATAGATATGTCATGCTGGAATTAAGTTTTGTTCGTACAAATCTAGCCTTGGTTGAGGAAAAACTTCGCGCCCGCGGGGCCGACCCCGCTGCACTCCTTGGCGATTTTCATACTCTCGACCAGCGCCGCCGCGAAGCCATCACCCGCGCCGAGCTGTTGAAGGCACGCCGCAACGACCTCAGCCAACAGGTCGGCGCCATCAAGAAATCCGGCGGCGATGCAACCGTGCTGATGGATGAGACCCGCGCGCTCAAAGAAGAGCTCGACACGCTCGATACACTCGCCAGCCGCCTCGACGAAGAACTCCGCCTTGCGCTCTCAAAGGTTCCCAACCTCACCCGCGACGAAGTCCCCACCGGCAAAAGTGAAACCGACAACATCGCCGTTAAAACCTGGGGAGAAATTCCCAAGCTCAATTTTGAACCCAAGCCCCACTGGGAAATCGGCGAGAACCTCGGAATTCTCGACCTCGAGCGCGCCGCCAAACTCTCCGGCGCACGCTTCTCCGTCCTCATGGGCGCAGGCGCACGGCTCGAACGCGCTCTCATCAGCTTCATGCTCGACCTGCACACCCAGAAGCACGGCTACACCGAAGTCCTGCCGCCCTTCATGGTCAACAGCAAATCTCTCTTCGGCACCGGCCAGCTCCCCAAATTCGCTGACGACCTCTTTCGCTGTTCCGACGCCGACGCTGAAGCCGTCGCCCGCGGCGAGTTCAAAGACAACGACCACTGGCTCATCCCCACCGCCGAAGTCCCGGTCACAAATCTCTACCGCGACGAAATTCTCGACGAAGCGCGTCTGCCAATCCTGCTCACCGCTTACACGCCCTGCTTCCGCGCCGAGGCCGGCACTTACGGCAAAGACGTTCGCGGCATCATTCGCCAACATCAATTCCAAAAAGTCGAGCTCGTAAAGTTCACCAAGCCTGAGGACTCCGACGCCGAACACGAAAAGCTCACCCGCGACGCCGAAGAAATTCTCGAAGCGCTCAAGCTCCCATACCGCCGCATGCTCCTCTGCACCGGCGACACCGGCTTCAGCTCCGCAAAAACATTCGACCTCGAAGTCTGGCTCCCCGGTCAGGGCCTCTATCGCGAAATCAGCTCCTGCTCAAACTTCGACAGCTTCCAGGCCCGCCGTGCCAACATCCGCTTCAAGCCCGCTGGCAAAGGCAAAACTGAATTCGTCCACACCATCAACGGCAGCGGTCTCGCCGTCGGTCGCACATGGCTCGCCATTCTCGAGAACTACCAGCAGGCCGATGGCTCCGTGCTGGTCCCCGATGCGCTCAAGCCATACATGGGCGGACTCACGCAAATTAGCAAGGTAGGTTGAGATGAACAAAACACTGAAGAGCTACATCTGGTGGACTCACTCGCGCGGCAGCTTTCACTATGACGTGATGGTCACGCTGATTTTGCTTTTCATCTTTGTCACTCCACACCTTTGGAACTACGGCGACAAGCCGCCGCAAAACGTCGGCGCGGCGCTGCCCATGCAGGTCGTCGGCGATGGCGCAAACGGTCTCATCATTACCTTGCGTCCCGAGATGGTCAAGAGCATTGACAACAAACAACTACCGCTAGGCATCGACGAAAAGACAACACGCAAGGCCCTCAAGAAGGCCCTCGAGCCCGTCACCGGCGACGAATTTTTCCTCACGCACTGGGAATCCATCTCCGACACGAACGGAGCTCTCACCGGCTGGAAGGCCTGGGTTCACCGCTAGCTCCTGCCACAACTTCACACACTTGAAACGCGTCTAAATAGATGCGCGAGATTTTTTTAAGGATGGAAATGCGAGTTTTTTATCGTCTGGCAATTTTACTTCTGCTCACAGGTTTTGCTGCCGCCCCACTGCGCGCGACCACACCCACAAAAGAAGAAAAAGATAAATTGGAGAAGGTCCTTCGTCAGCTCGACGAAGCGGCCAAAAACTTCCACGCCTGCTCCGCCGATTTCGAGTACGATACCGTGCAGACCGATCCCGTTCCCGACACCGACCGTCAAAAGGGAACCGTCTTCTACGAGCGCAACGAATCACGCTTCCGCATGGCTGCGCACATCAAGGAACACAACGGCAAACCCTACAACACCATCTACACCTACACCAACGGCCAGTTCCAGCTCTTCGAGGGCGTGTCGAATCAAGTCACCCGCATCGCCAAAGCCAGCCAGTTTGAGAGCTACATGCTTCTTGGCTTCGGCGCAAGCGGCAAAGAGATTGAAGACAAATGGGAGATCACCGACAAAGGTCAGGAATTTCTCGACGGCGTGAAGACACAAAAGCTTGAGCTCATCGCCCGCGACCCCGCTGTCCGCAAGACCATCCCCAGGGTCACCATCTGGGTCGACACCACTCGCGGCGTCAGCCTCAAGCAGCTCTTTGAAGAAGCCGGCGGCGAATACCGCGTCAGCGTCTACTTCAACTTCAAACTCAACGAAAAACCAAATGACGCCGATTTCAAATTACCCGTCAACGACAAGACCACCTACGTCAGCCACTAGACATGATTGATAAACCCAATTACTCAATTGACAAAAACGTAAGAATTTCGTAACATTAAAGTCAAGTCCCGAGAGTAAGCCGTTCACAAACGATCCTGTGGAGGCAGAAACCGAGGACTTTTCTTTTTATGCCTACAGCAATTTTGATTGACGGCGGATTTTATCTAAGACGTTTTAAGAGTTGCTATCCCACAAAAGATCATACAAGTGCTCAAGAAGTTGCAAAAACAGCATTCGAACTGGCCTTATCTCATTTGGAAGAGAAGAATAAAAAGCATGAGCTATATAGAATATTTTTCTATGATTGTCCGCCGTTGATTAAACGCGCACATCTACCCATTACACGTAAGGGCATTGATTTCTCCAAAACTCCACAAGCGATTTTCAGGCTCGCATTGCATGATGAAATGCGCAAACTAAGGAAGGTGGCACTACGCTTGGGACATCTAATGGAAAATTCAGAATGGAAATTGAAGGATGGAAGGTTGAAGGAATTGCTCGGAGGGAAAATACAATTTCAAAATTTATCTGATGATGATTTTGTTTATGAGGCATCACAAAAAGGTGTGGATATGCGAATTGGTCTTGATATTGCATCATTAAGTTTTAAGAAACAGGTAGACCAAATTGTCCTTGTGGCTGGTGATTCTGATTTTGTACCTTCTGCGAAATTAGCCAGACGCGAAGGTATAGATTTTATTCTTGATCCACTATGGCACACAATTCATGCATCATTGCACGAACATGTAGACGGTGTACGATCAACTTGTTCTGATCCTTCAAGAAGAATTACAACTGTTTAAGTTTTATACTAGTCACCAATTCATTTATCAGGTAATTTCAACCGGCTTACAAAATATCCACCCAACACAAACAGCATCGGGAAGCACTCAATCGTGTAACGCGCCTCCGGTGCTTCAACTGTCGCCAGCATCAGGCTTCTCAAAATAAAGTACCCCAACATTGCCAGCCCAAACCGCGGCCGCATCAACAGCCCCGCAATGCCCAACAATATATATGTAAAGTTCAACGCAGCCAGCGCCCAGCTGATGCGCGTCTCTCTCCGGTGATGCGAGTACACCCACCAGTCCAGGTCTATCGGCAGATTCTCCACCCGCGGCCGCAGCCACATATCCGCAACCCGCCCCGCAGGCATCCATAAATAAAATCGCAGCGGCGCAGCCGCAATTCGTTCGCGCGCCAGCTTCTCAAACTTCGCGTCCAGCTCCGGGCTCAGGTCGTGCACCTTGTTGTACGCCGTCAGCAGCTCTTCTGTTTCCGCCTTCTGCTCCGGCGTATCAAATGCCCGCGCCGGAAGATCACCCAAATTTATCTCGCCGTCCGGAAAATTCCAATAGATCTGATATGTCGAAACAAAATCCAAACACCAGCTCTTCGTCCACAACTGAAATCCCGGATACGTCGGCTCGCCGGGGTCCGTCGCATAACGCGGCGCAAGCGGCTCAAACACATGGAACCGCTCCCAGTTCCTCCACGTCCATGCCAAAAACGGCAACGCAGCCAGTAGTGCGCAAATCAAAACCTTCTGTATCAGCACTCGCCGCGCCACACTTCCATCAGCCGACTTCCATCCCACCAGGACCAGAGCAGGGAAGAGCACCGCCCCCACCAAAACTCCATCCGGCCGAAGCATCGCTGTTGCTGTTATCGCAAATGTAAAAACCAAAACAAAAATCCAACCCGCCCAACCACTCTGCTTTTCACAAAACCGCTGCAAGCTCCAAAGCCCCAGCGCTATCAAAAACATCGTCAGGCACTCAGCCAGTGGCGCAGTCGAGTAGATCGCCGTAAACGGGCACGCCGCAGCCACAACCAGCGTAAACATCGCCGCCCGCACCGACCCGCTCCACCGCCGCACGAAATCCGCCAGCAGCAACACGCCCGCAAGGTCCAGCCCAATCTGCAACCACTGGATCGGCAGATACTGCCCGGCATTGTGAAAATCATTCACAC
>CAIMNN010000307.1 GCA_903842845.1 uncultured Acidobacteriaceae bacterium
ACTTTATTTGTTGTGCTCTCACATCTGGAGCTGATTCCGCGCACCGTGACCATTCTCGTTCTCGGGCGCGACATCGGCATTCTTGTCGTTGCCGCAATCCTCTACGCGGCCGCCGGCATGCGCGACTTTTCCCCCGGCCTCACCGGCAAGCTCAACACACTGGCGCAGATCACCGCCGTGGCGTTTGTCTTGCTCTCGCAGGTCTATACAGCGGACTGGATTGTGCTGGTGCGCACCTATGCCCTCGATGCCACCGTCGTACTGACTATTCTCTCGGGTCTCTACTATGCCTGGCGCGCCTCACGCCGCACGCCTCCCGCGCCGTCAACAACTACGCCGTCATCGACTAATTGACCAGCACCAGCTACGACAAACTCCGCAGAATCTGCTCTCGACCACAAAAGCCGCAGGCCGGCTCTTGTTATGCACGCCGCTCAAGTTTCCTCGTCTTCCGGGTCAGGGTCGGTGTTCTCTTCGATTTCCATATCACGGAACTCTTCGGAATCAAAGACTTCGCCACATTCCAAACACTCCACAAACTCGGTGTCCTCGTGGCGCGAGACGATGCGTACTTTGGGGTGTTTGCAAGGGGTAGACATTGGACCTTGTGCCTGAATTGACCTCTATGGGGCTGATTCTAACCAGAATCCCGCCTATCTGGCACCTGAATTCTCGTCAAATGTTCAAATATTTTTGAACGGGTTCCAACTCTCCTTGCATATGCGACAGATTTGGTCGTATACTAAATACGACTGAAGAGGTCGGATATTAGCAATGCTCAAACTTACCAAAAAAGCCGATTACGGGTTGATCGCCCTCAAGTACCTCGCCGAGCACCCGGAGAAGCTGGCCGTCAGCGCCAAAGATGTCGCTGATGCCTACAAGATTCCGGCGCAGTTGCTCGCCAAGATCCTTCAGCAGCTCACCAAATCCGGCTTGCTCAAGTCCCATGCCGGCATGAACGGTGGCTATGCATTGGCAAGGGATGCGCGTTCCATCTCAACGTTCGAAGTAATCCTCGCCATCGATGGCCCCTTCTTCATCACCAGCTGCACCAAGGGCTCAAAAGATTGCGACATCAGTTCCAACTGCAGCATCAAGGAGCCGCTCGCCCGCGTAAATGAAACCATCGCCGGCGTGCTCAAGAGCATCAGTATTAATGACCTGATTGACGACAACTCCGCACCCGCGCATGAAAGCGCAAAAGCCGGGCTCATCACTTTGACCAGATAAGAGATTTTTCGGAGGAACAATGAAGATTCAGAGCAATGTTGCAGTCCCTGCCGGTGTGCAGCTTCCCATCTATATGGACAACCACGCGACCAGTCCCCTGGACCCACGTGTACTTGAAGCTATGCTCCCCTACCTCACCAACAAGTTCGGCAATGCTGCCAGCCGCAATCACAGCTTCGGCTGGGAAGCCGAACAGGCCGTCGAAACCGCTCGCGAGCAGATCGCGCGTCTCATCGGCGCAACCGCAAAAGAGATCATCTTCACCTCCGGCGCAACCGAATCGAACAATCTCGCCCTCAAGGGCATCGCGGAGATGTATCGCGAGCGCGGCAACCACATCATCACCCAGGTCACCGAGCACAAAGCTATCCTCGACACCTGCAAGCGTCTTGAGAAGCAGGGCTACCGCGTCACCTATCTACCTGTTAAGGCCGATGGCCTCATCGACATCGACGACCTCAAGCGCGCCATGGACGACAAGACCATCCTTGTCAGCATCATGTATGCGAACAACGAGATTGGCGTCATTCAACCCATCGCCGAGATAGGCAAGCTCTGTCATGAGAAGGGCGTCCTCTTCCACACCGACGCCGTCCAGGCCGTCGGCAAAATTCCAGTCAACGTCATCGCCGACAACATCGACGTGCTCTCGCTCTCCGGCCACAAGATCTACGGCCCCAAGGGCGTCGGCGCTCTCTATGTACGTCGCCGCAACCCGCGCGTGCAGATTGCCGCGCAGATCGACGGCGGCGGCCACGAGCGCGGCATGCGTTCTGGCACGCTGAACGTTCCCGGCATCGTCGGACTCGGCAAAGCCTGCGAGATTGCGCAGGAAGAGATGACTTCAGAAGCAGCTCGCCTCACCGGCCTCCGCGACCGCCTCAAGGCCAAGCTCGAAGCCGAGCTCGACTACATCCACGTCAACGGAAACATGGAGCATCACCTGCCCGGCAACCTCAACATGAGCTTCGTCTATGTTGAAGGCGAGTCGCTCCTCATGGGCATCAACGACATCGCCGTCTCCAGCGGCTCCGCCTGCACCTCGGCGACGCTCGAACCTTCTTACGTTCTCAAGGCTCTCGGCCTCGGCGACGATGTGGCGCACAGTTCCATCCGCTTCGGACTCGGCCGCTTCAACACCGAAGCTGAAGTCGACTACGTCGCCGCAAAGGTCATCGATGTCGTCAAGAAGCTCCGCGAGCTTTCCCCTCTGTACGAAATGGTCAAGGAAGGCATTGACCTAACCAAGATCGAGTGGGCAGCCCACTAAGCAGCAGGGACTAGGGAAATGAATACAGTTCACTTCCCGATAAACAAACTGACCCCTGATTTCTGATTCCTGAACCCTGATTCGCGGCTTCCCCCGCACAAAGGAGCAACACAAATGGCATACAGCGAGAAAGTGATCGACCACTACAACAATCCGCGCAACGTCGGCCAGCTGGATAAGGCTGCATCCGAAGTTGGCACGGGTCTTGTCGGCGCACCTGAGTGCGGCGACGTCATGCGTCTCCAGATCCGCGTCAACCCCGAGACGCAGATCATTGAAGAAGCAAAGTTCAAAACCTTCGGCTGCGGCTCGGCTATCGCCAGCTCCTCGCTCGCAACTGAGTGGGTCAAGGGCAAAACCGTCGAAGAAGCGCTCGAGATCAAGAACACCGAGATCGTAAAAGAACTCGCACTTCCCCCGGTCAAGATTCACTGTTCGGTGCTCGCAGAAGACGCAATCCGCGCGGCCATCGGCGATTGGAAAAAGAAGAACGGCGTGGCCGAGGCAGCAGAGGCCGCCGCGGCGCACTAAGGAAATCAGGTAACTCATGAGCAGCACATTTGTGAACATCGGCAATCCGGCGCAGGAGCCCCAATCAACACCGGCCACTCCTCAAGCGCCGGCCAACGGCGTCCTCGTCACTGACCGCGCCGTCAAGCGCATCCGCATCGCAATGGCCAAGGAAGGCATCTCGCCCTCCGAAGGCGGCATGCGTCTAGGCGTGCTCGGCGGCGGTTGCTCAGGGCTTTCGTACTCCATCAAGTTCGACACGCAGCCACGTGAA
Organism: uncultured Acidobacteriaceae bacterium; assembly: GCA_903842845.1. Lineage (GTDB taxonomy): Bacteria > Acidobacteriota > Terriglobia > Terriglobales > Acidobacteriaceae > CAIMNN01. The sequence continues at coordinate 3,288 of CAIMNN010000307.1, forward strand.
CGCGACCGCGTCTTCACCTTTGACGATGTGCGCGTCTTCGTCGACCCCAAATCGTTCCTTTACCTCAACGGCATGACGCTCGACTACGAAGAGACGCTGATGCGGCAGGGATTCAACTTCATCAATCCGAACTCCTCGCGCTCCTGCGGTTGCGGTTCATCGTTCACGGCATAGGCGCAAGGGGAACTCATGGCACCGTTCAAAATAGTTCAAGCGAGTGACACCGCAGTACCGGTCAAGTGCTGGTCCTGCGCCGTCGCGCAAAACGAATCAACGCTTTTCTGTTCCACGTGCAGCAAGGTGCAACCACCCTTGCGCATGGATTACTTCCAGGTCTTTCAGCTTCCGCGCATATTGCGGCTTGATGTCGATGTCCTGGAGAAGGAATTCTACCGCCTCAGCCGCAAGCTGCATCCCGACCGCTACGCGCGCGCCACTGAATCCGAGCGCGAGTGGAGCCTGGCCGACACTGCGCTGGTGAATGACGCCTACCGCACGCTTCAGGATCCCATTCGCCGCACCGAATATCTGCTCAAGCTTGAAGGCGAATCCATCGGCGAAGAGCACTCCGGCAAAGTCAGCAACAGCCGCGCCTCGCGCGTGCCCTCCGACCTGCTCGAAGAAGTTTTCGAACTCAACATGCAGCTCGACGAACTGCGCGAAGGCGATGCTTCACTGCGCAGCGATGTCGAAGCCGCCGGACAAAAATTTGAAGCGATGCTCGACGAGCTCGACTCCAAACTCGAAGCCGAGTGGGCACGCTGGGATGAAGGCGATGCAACCGCGCGCAGCACAGCGCAAAAGCAGATGGTTGCACTGCTCGATCGTCGCCGCTACCTCGACAATCTGCTGCGCGACGTAAAAAAAGTTTTAGGAGCTTAGTGAAAATGTCAGAAGGACGCGTCGTCGGAATCGATCTTGGAACAACCAACTCGCTCGTTGCATACATGCAGGGCGACACGCCGGTGGTCATTCCCGGCGTCGATGGTTCTAACCTCGTCCCTTCCGTCGTCGCACTCGACCCCGTCCCCGCCGACGGCTCGCGCCCCACTGTCACAGTCGGCAACACCGCACGCAAATCGCTCATCCAGCATCCCGAGCGCGCCATCTACTCCGTCAAGCGCCTCATGGGCCGCGGCGTCAGCGAAGTGCAGGCCGAGCTCAAGTTCTTTCCCTTCCGCCTCGCCGATGATGTCGATGCCACAAACCTGAATGAAGTCCCGCGCATTCAACTCGGCGAAATGCGCTTCACCCCTCCCGAAATCTCCGCATACATTCTGCGCCAGCTCAAGCGCAACGCTGAGCGCTTCTTCGGCGCGCCCGTTACACAAGCCGTCATCACAGTGCCCGCCTACTTCAATGATGCGCAACGTCAGGCAACCAAGGACGCGGGCCGCATGGCTGGCCTTGAAGTTCTCCGCCTCGTCAACGAGCCCACAGCCGCAGCGCTCGCATATGGACTCGACCGCAAGAAAGAAGGCGTGATCGCGGTCTATGATTTGGGCGGCGGCACATTCGATATCTCCATCCTCAAGTTGAAGGACGGCATCTTCGAAGTTCTCTCCACCAACGGCGACACGCACCTCGGCGGCGACGACATTGACAATCTTCTCGTCGCAATCGCGCTCGATGAAATTCGCACCGAGCACAACGTCGACCTCCGCTCGCACGCCGATGCGGTTCAGGCTCTGCGCAAATCCGCCATCGACGCAAAGATCACGCTCTCGTCAAAAGACGCAGCCAGCTTTGATATGGAACTGCCCAACGGCGAGCGCTACCAGCGCGAAATTCCGCGCGCCGTCTACGAGCAGTTGATCGCGCCCGTTCTCGAGCGCACCGCAGGCCCGTGCAAGCAGGCGATGGCTGATGCCAATCTCGAGCCCGCTGATATCAGCGAAGTCGTTCTCGTCGGCGGCTCAACGCGCATTCCCGCCGTGCAGCGTCTCGTCGACCAGCTCTTTAATCTCACCGCACGCGGAAAAAAGCCGCACACAGAACTCAACCCCGATGAAGTTGTCGCGCTCGGCGCAGCGGTCCAGGCCGACATTCTCGCCGGCTCAGCAAAAGCTACCGAAGACCTCCTGCTACTCGATGTCACGCCGCTCTCACTCGGCATTGAAGCGCTCGGCGGAGTCGTCGCAAAAATTATTCCGCGCAACTCCACCATCCCCGCCTCCGCAACCGAACACTTCACCACCGGCGTCGAAGGCCAGACCAACGTCGCCATCCACGTCCTCCAAGGCGAACGCGAAATGGCAAAGGATTGCCGCTCCCTCGCGCGCTTCGACCTCAAAGGCATTCCGCCCATGAGCGCCGGCCTGCCGCGCATCGAGGTCAAGTTCCTCATCGACGCCGACGGCATCCTCCGCGTCACCGCGCGCGAGCAGCGCAGCGGACAGGAATCGCAGATCGAAGTAAAGCCCACCTACGGTTTGACCGATGAACAGGTTGAGTCGATGATCCTCGATTCCTTCGACCACGCCGAAGAAGATTTCGCAAAGCGTCTTCTCATCGAAGCGCGCCTCGAAGCCGAAACAATTCTCGCCGCCGTTGAAAAGGCCCCCAAACATCCCGCATGGCAGTTGCTCACCGACGACGAGCGGCTGACCATCGACGCGCTGAAGAGCGTCGTACAAATTCTGTTAGCCGGCGAAGATGTGAATGCCCTCCGCGCAGGCACCGTGAGCCTCGACCAGGCCACGCGTCGCTTTGCCGAGCTGATGATGGAAGACGCCGTCTCCAGCGCCATCCGCGGCAAGACCATGGACGCGGCCGGCGATGAGTTGGGCAAAGAGATCAATGCGCCGCACCCGATGGCCGCGGCAGAGTTCAAGTAATAGGAACTCCCAGCGGAGTTCAAAAAGGAACGGAGCAGTTTATGAGCGCGAAAACAACAAATATCGATCCTGCAAAGCTCGTCCGCATCACCTTCCAGCCCGAAGGCAAAACCGTCGAGTTCGAGTTCGGCACACTGCCGTACGACCATCACGGCAAGCCGATGAGCTTCCTCGATGTCGCGGAGAACTTCAACGTCTTTCTCGACCACGCCTGCGGAGGCGCGTGCGCTTGCACAACTTGCCATCTCTGGGTCAAGTCCGGCGCTGAAGGATTAAGCGAAGCCGACGACGAAGAGCTCGACCGCATGGAGACGGCCGCCGACATCCAACTCAATTCACGTCTCGGCTGCCAGGCCATCATCACCAAGCCCGGCACCTACGTCGTCGAAATTCCCAGTTGGAATCGCAACTACGTCTCTGAAGGCAAGCCGCTCACGCTCGCCGAGAAAAAATAAGGGGCAAAAAATGGCACGCGAAATTCTTTGGACCGACTCAGAAGAAATCGGCATTCAGCTTCAGGAAAAATTCCCTGACCTCGACCCGCTCACCGTCCGCTTCACCGACCTGCACAAATTCGTCACCGAGCTAGATGGCTTCGCTGACGACCCGCAAAAGTCCAATGAGTCAAAGCTCGAGGCCATCCAAATGGCATGGCACGAAGAATTCAAAGACGCGCAGAGCTAAAAAATCGCCTTCGCTCATGCCATCCAAACGCCGACTGCATCTGCTGCACCTCAGCTGGCCTCCCCGGCAACAAATAAACCGACACAACATCAAAGCGAACGGCCTGCGGCTTCTTCCCGAACTGGTTCAAGTACATCCGCGCCAGCTTGCGCAACGTCTTCCGCTTCTTGCGGTCCACTGCAATCTCCGCCGCCGCACGGTCATGCGCCGAGCGCGCCTTCACTTCAACAAACACCAGCGCCTCGTCCTTCCACGCGATCAGGTCAATGTCTCCGCGTTGCTGCTTCGTACCCCACCGCCGCGCCAGTATCGCATACCCATCCTTAACCAGTGCCTTCTCCGCAGCCTCTTCACCGCGCCGCCCTGTCTCCAAGTGCGGCGCAACGTCGCCCTCTTCACGCTTCTCCGCAAAAAGTTTTTCAAGCACGCTGAGCAATAGATCAAACATTGGTGCAGACAGTGTAGGGCCGCATTGCAGTACCCGCAACGCACGAAAGTACAAAGCACAAAAGGGGAACCCTCTCGGGCTCCCCTTCATGCATTGCTGAATTGCTATTACTTCTTTGCGGCCTTGGCGTGCTCGGCCTCGACAATGCTCAGCGCTTCTTCAAGAATGTCCAGCGCAACCGTCGCTTCGTCCTCGCTCAGAAGCAGCGGCGGGCAAAGACGAATCGCCGTCTCGCCGCACCCAAGAATCAGCAGTCCGCGCTCAAAAGCCAACTGCTCGATTCTGTTGCGCAGCGCCGTCACAGGCTCCTTGGTCACCTTGTCGCCAACCAGCTCAATGCCGATCATCAGCCCGCGTCCGCGCACATCACCAACCAGCGGATGCGTCTTCTTCCAGCCCTCGAGGCGCTCCTTCATCTTTGCGCCAACCTTGCCTGCATTGGCGATGCCTTCGCGCTCCAGAATATCCATCGTCGCCAACGCCGCTGCAATCGAAACCGGATTGCCGCCGAACGTCGACGCGTGCGAGCCCGGCACCCAGTTCATCACATCCGCGCGTGCAATGCAGATGCCGAGCGGCATGCCGCTCGCAATGCCTTTCGCGCTGGTGATGATGTCCGGATGAACGCCCGTGTGCTCAACCGCCCACCACTTGCCGGTGCGCCCCGCGCCCGATTGCACTTCATCGCATACCAACAAAATTCCATGCTTGTCGCAAATCTTGCGCAGCTCCTTCATGAAGACCGTCGGCGCAACAACGTAACCGCCCTCGCCCTGGATCGGCTCGACAAAAATCGCCGCAACCTCCTCAGGAGGCAGCGTCGTCTTGAACAGCTTCTCCTCGATAAACCGCGCGCAGCCGAGTGCAAACTCTTCCTCGCTCTGCCCTCCGCCGGAGCAGCCGCGGTACGCATACGGATAACGCACGTGCGTCACACCCGGAACCAGCGGCGCAAAGCGGCGCTTCTGCTGCGGCTTTGACCCAGTGAGCGACAACGCGCCCATCGTGCGCCCATGGAACGCGCCATAAAACGCAATGATGTTCTGACGGCCAGTGTGATAACGCGCCAGCTTCATCGCGCACTCAACCGCCTCAGCGCCCGAGTTGCCGTAGTAAACCTTATGCGGTCCCGGCATCGGAGCTATCTTTGACAAACGCTCCGCCAGTATCGCCATGTGCTCGTAATAAAAATCAGTGCCCGAGATGTGGATCAGCTCCGCTGCCTGCTTCTGAATTGCGGCAACAACCTCGGGATGACAATGTCCCGTCGAACAAACCGCAATGCCGGCCGCGAAATCGAGAAACTCGTTGCCGTCAACATCAGTAATGCGGATGCCCTTGCCGCTCTTCGCAACCAGCGGATACGACCGCGTGTAGCTCGGCGAAATGTACTGGTCATCAGCTTTCACGGCCGCAATCGCGCGTGGCCCGGGGAGCGCGCCGTGGATCTTGGGCCCTACCTTTGCATGCAATTCCTTGTTCATTTTCTGCCTCCTCGGGCATGTTGAAGCGCGCGTGACAAAAGCCTTCAACCAGTTGTGCGTAAATTTTTTCTAGAGGCTTCGCCGCATTGAAGCGCGGAACTGGAAGCCACGACAGAGAGTGCTTCGGCGCACGTGTTGCCTTAATCGCCGCCGAAGAGGCTAGGTCGTGTGCGTGTGGGCAGGACGCGCAGATGGCGTCTCGGCGATAGTATGCGCGCGCGTGTACGCGACCAGCGTATGGTGGCTGGCGGAATCAATCCGTGTTGGAACTCGCGGCTGCGCATCGGTATCCACTGGCTTCAGATTAGCACGCGCGCGGTTTTCCGGTAACCCCCTAACTCGTCGCCGCTCCACTCACATGTCATACTGATTGAAATCCACCAGACCTGCACCTTTTCTGGAGCATCATGGAACTCGAATACCACATCGTCGATGTCTTCACCGACCAGCCGCTCGCCGGCAATCCTCTCGCAGTTGTATTCAATGACGGCTCGCTCACCACAGAAAAAATGCAATCCATCGCGCGCGAGTTCAATCTCTCTGAAACAACCTTCGTCGAGCGTCGCAGCCCCGAGCTCGAAGCCGCCGAAGGCATACGCGTGCGCATCTTCACCACGCAGGAGGAGCTTAACTTCGCCGGCCACCCCACGCTCGGCACCGCCAGCGTCTTGAAGTTCACCGCCCCCGAAACTCTCCGCGACGGCATAATCACCCTGGCTGAAAACGTCGGCCCCATTCCTGTGCAATTCACTTCAGGCACGCTCTACGGAGAAATGACGCAACGCGATCCAGACTTCGGCCACCAGTTCGCCTCACCCGACGAGCAGCACACCATCGCCAAACTCACCGGCCTCAACATCAGCGACTTCCACCCCGCACTCGCGCCACGCATCGTCTCAACAGGCACTGCCTTCGCCATTGTTCCTCTCCGCAGCGCATCCTCACTCACGCGCGTGCATGTGGACCACGACGCAGCTCTCAGTTGGCTGCGTGAGCGCGGCGCACGTTGGTTCTATCTCCTCGCCCCCACCGGCTCAGCCCAGCCCGCGTGGCGGGCACGCATGCAGTTCTACGGCGGCGAAGATCCAGCCACCGGCTCCGCCGCTGGTTGCGCCATCAGCCATCTCGTCAACGGCGGCCTCGTCGAATCCGATGCACAAGTGCACCTGCAACAGGGCGTTGAAATTAGCCGACCAAGTGAAATTTTCTTGCGTGCCGTGAAGCTCAACGGCAAAATCACTCAAGTACGCGTCGCAGGCAGCACCACTACTGTTGCAAAGGGACGGCTTTTCCTGTAGCGATGCACAAGCTTTCAACAGATATTCATCAAACTAACCTGCACCTCATCAGCCTCTTGGCGGTTTTCAACATTTCATTCACTGAAAATTACGCATCTCTTCGCCATGATTTCTCTCTTTTTTTATCCGGCAAAGCAACGTACTCTTGGCAAGCGATCAGAGATTGAGGTTCGTTGCACGCAAGGCCATTGACGCCTGCAGAGCACAAAGGCCTCAGAAAAAGAATCTGAGTAAGCGTCTTGAGAGGCGCGGTCCCCTTGGGTTGCGAAAGCGCCCAATATTGATTTAGTTGATTTGCTCGAGGATCCATTGGATCCGGTTGATTTACGTGCAGTTGATTTTCCTGACAATCTAGCGGAGGCAATGCCGGTGATTCGCCGGTCTGGGCAACCTGTTGCTCGGACTACAGCAGACCGGTGAATGGC